>CAZZBU010000051.1:0-24470 GCA_964652315.1 uncultured Bacteroidales bacterium | reverse complement strand
CTGAAGAAGCTGAAGAGGTGCGGGTGAAGCCCTCCTGCGCTGAAGCTTCGGCATTAAAATTTTTATAGTCACAGGCTATATTTAGTTGGACTGCGTCCACCGAAGCCTGAAGAAGCTGAAGAGGTGCGGGTGAAGCCCTCCTGCGCTGAAGCTTCGGAGGGCGAAGGTGGAGCTGGCGGGAGTCGAACCCGCGTCCAGAAAAGCAATAAATATGCTTTCTACATGCTTAGTCCTTACTTGATTGTAGGGTATAATCCGGCTAAGGACGACCTAATTATACCTTAGTTCCTTAAGTTTCATCAGGTTTGCGGAACAAAAACCTGACTAGTTCAACATCCACAGCACCCCATATGCCAACAGGGGTTGAACAAAACCTGCTGACGGGATGTCTCGTCCCGACGTCTGACGACGGGATTAGGCCATTAATCTACTATTACTTCGATTAGGCAGCGAGAGCGTAAGATTCTTCGCCAATTAATTGTTTATACTAAAGATTTACGGGTTTATGTACGTTGCCCGGCATGCTTACATATCCATTCAACTTCCTGTCAAAACCAAGTCAGCCCCATGGTATATGTCATTCTGGTTTCAAACATTTTCTTACCTTAATTTGGAAGAAATTTCAAAGAACAATTTTTATTTGTGGCTTGCAAAAATACAAAATACATGCCATTTATTATATCCTGTTGCTACAGGAATTTTAGTTTTTTTATTGATTCCTTCGGATCATCTGCACCAAATACTGTATTACCGGCTACAACCACATCAACACCTGAATTCACTACTTCCCTGACATTACCATGATGGATTCCCCCGTCAATTTCAATGAGCACGTCAGCGTTTTTCTCTGTAATGAGGGATTTAAGTTTTTTTACTTTTTCAAGTGACTGTGGAATAAATTTCTGTGCCCCAAATCCGGGGTTAACAGACATGATTAATACCATGTATACATGTTCAATGATTTCTTCAAGAACATGAACCGGAGTATGCGGATTTATGGTAACACCAGGCTTCATGCCAAGTTCACCGATGCGGGTTACGGTACGGTGTAAATGCGGGCAGGTTTCGTAATGCACCGTAAGATTATCTGCCCCTGCGTCCCTGAAAGCTTCCAGATATTTATCAGGATCAGTGATCATGAGATGCACGTCAAGGGGTTTTTTGGCAATTTTTTTCACAGCCTGTAAAACTGGCAGTCCAAAGGAAATGTTTGGCACAAAAATCCCATCCATTACATCCACATGAATCCAGTCTGCATCACTATTATTTATCACTTCTATATCACGCCCCAGATTATTAAAATCAGCAGCCAGTATTGATGGTGCAACAAAATGTCCCATTTCTGTTTAATTAAAAATATCCTCCAAAAGTAAGTATAAGCAACGAATGAAAAAAGCCAAAATAAGTTTGGAGGAAGGAGATGGTTAAAAATAGAATGGCATTTTACATGGATGATGCTTTTTTATCCCAGGTACACTTTCAGGTTTCTGCAACGGGTGACATGTTTTAGCCTTTTAATGGCTTTTTCTTTTATTTGCCTAACACGTTCACGCGTCAGTCCAAATACTTCACCTATTTCCTCAAGGGTATGCGGGTGATTACCGGTTAATCCGAAATAGAGCCTTACAATATCAGCCTCGCGATGGGTAAGGGTAGACAGGGCCCGTTCTATTTCTTTTCGTAATGAATCGGTTAACAACCCTTTATCGGGGCTTGGTGTTTCCTTACTTAATACTACGTCATACATGTTACCTTCTTCCCCTGGTGTCAGTGGGGCATCCATCGAAACATGACGTCCCGAACTCCTGATGGCCTCTTTAATGTCTTCCGGGGCAATGTGCAATACGTCGGATATCTCCTGTACCGATGGTTCGCGTTCAAATTTTTGTTCAAGTTCACCAAATACCCGGTTAATTTTATTGATGGACCCGATTTTATTCAGCGGAAGGCGCACAATACGGGACTGTTCGGCAAGAGCCTGCAAGATGGATTGCCTAATCCACCAAACGGCATAGGAGATAAATTTAAAACCGCGGGTTTCATCAAACCGTTGGGCAGCTTTTATTAATCCCAGGTTGCCCTCATTTATCAGATCAGGCAGAGTCAATCCCTGATTTTGATATTGCTTCGAAACTGAGACTACAAATCTTAGATTGGCACTTACCAGTTTTTCAAGTGCTTTTTGATCACCAGATTTTATCCGTCGCGCCAGTTGCACTTCTTCTTCAGCATTGATGAGTTCAACTTTGCCAATTTCATGAAGGTACTTATCCAGCGAAGCAGTTTCACGATTGGTAACCTGTTTAATAATTTTAAGCTGTCGCATGGGCAAGCAGATTGGAGGGGTTAAAAAATACGCGATACAAGTAGTACGGAAGCAGTTCTTTGTATATTATTCAATATTTTTTTTATTTATTAAATAATATTCTTAATTTTATTTAGTTTTCATAATAATAAGGCCACAAAAGGATTTCTAAATTAGACAATTTTTTTCGAAAAAAGTTGTCTTTTCAAAAAAAATAATGGATTTGTTTTTGGCATTTATGAGTTATTATGTAATATTGCGGAGAAATTCCATCTAAGAAGCAATTATTAGGGTTTTCCACTATTTTTAGAAAGAATAAATAATCATTCAATATTTTATTGCCCAATAAATTAATTTCCAAAGAATGTACGATATTTTAGAACTGAACAAAAAATTGGTTTCGGAGTTACGCGAAATTGCTAAAAGCTTAAATATTAAGCGCGTAGAATCATTAAAAAAACAGGATTTAATATATAAAATCCTTGATCAACAAGCAATTTCTGCAACCGATACGAAATCACCTGAGACAAAAACCAGAGGTAGAAAAAAAACTGCCAAGGAGCCAGACAAAACAGAGAATAAAGAAAAAAAAGTAGAAGCTTCAACCGAAAAGGAGCCGCAAGCTCAGAAAGAGTCTGCTTCTGTGCAGGACAAAAAGCCAAGAAGAAGGATTAAGTCGGTTGAGCGTGTTGAATTAAAAAAGAGCAACGAAGCTGCTGAGAAACAGCAAGCGGCAAAGCCAGCTAATGTTGGCCAGCCTCAAAAAGAAAGAAAAGTTGAGGAACCAAAAAGGCCCAGGCCCGTACAGCAAACCCAGCCTCGTGTTCCTGAAAAATCACCAAAGCAACAACCCGAACAAAAACAAGAATCCCCAAAGCAAAATAATATTCCAAAACCCGAGCCTCAGCCTATGAGCTTTGATTTCGACGGGTTGATCATTAATTCAGGCGTACTCGAAATTATGCCTGATGGTTATGGATTCCTGCGTTCACCGGATTTTAATTATTTGAATTCCCCTGATGATATTTATGTGTCTCAGTCACAAATTAAACTTTTCGGGCTTAAAACCGGGGATACCTTAAAAGGTGCCATTCGTCCACCAAAAGAGGGTGAGAAGTATTTCCCTCTGATCAAAGTAATCGAAATCAATGGACGCAATCCGGAATTTATCCGTGACAGGGTACCATTTGATTATCTGACCCCATTATTTCCCGAAGAAAAATTCACTTTATGTGCCAATGGGCGTGGTAATTTATCCGTACGCATTCTTGATATGTTTGCACCATTGGGTAAAGGTCAGCGCGGACTTATTGTAGCTCAGCCGAAGACTGGTAAAACAGTACTCTTGCAGGATATTGCCAATGCCATTTCTGAAAACCACCCTGAAGTTTATCTGCTTATTTTATTGATTGATGAGCGTCCTGAAGAGGTTACGGATATGGCACGGAATGTAAACGGTGAAGTTATTTCATCAACCTTTGATGAACCGGCCGAAAGGCATGTGCGTGTGTCCAATATTGTATTGGAAAAAGCCAAACGACTGACTGAATGTGGTCATGATGTGGTAATTCTTCTTGACTCTATCACCCGTCTTGCAAGAGCATACAATACAGTGGCACCTGCCTCAGGCAAAGTGCTTTCAGGTGGTGTGGACGCCAATGCCCTGCATCGTCCAAAACGTTTCTTCGGAGCTGCACGTAACATAGAAAATGGTGGTTCACTTACTATTATCGCCACGGCACTTACCGAAACCGGCTCAAAAATGGATGAGGTTATCTTTGAAGAATTTAAGGGTACCGGTAACATGGAACTCCAACTCGACAGAAAACTTTCTAACCGACGGATATTCCCTGCTGTTGATCTGAACCTGTCAAGCACCCGGCGCGAAGATCTGCTGCTTGACAAAGAAGCATTGAACCGGGTCTGGATCCTTCGGAATTATCTGGCTGATATGAACTCAATTGAGGCCATGGAGTTCCTCCGCACCCGGTTGGCCAAAACACAATCAAATGAAGAATTTTTGATTTCAATGAATGGTGAATAATATGTAAATGCGGGTTTTTTTCCCGCATTTTTTTATTAACTTAAATCCCTCGATTTAATACAATACCATTCGTTATTTGTAATGAAAATGAATTATGAACCGGGACAATTAAAAAACGTTAATTGTGTTAAATTTGTAAGCATATTACACCAGAGTAATAAAATAAATATCAAATTATAATTCTTGAAAAATGGCAGAAAAGAAGAATTTTATCACGTGTGATGGTAATTATGCCACCTCCCATATCGCGTATATGTTCAGTGAGGTTGCTGCGATTTACCCGATCACACCCTCATCCACCATGGCCGAATATGTTGATGAATGGTCGGCAACCGGGAGAAAAAATATATTTGGAGAAGTTGTTACAGTTACAGAAATGCAGTCCGAAGGTGGTGCTGCAGGGGCCGTACACGGTTCGCTTCAATCCGGAGCTTTAACTTCAACTTACACAGCTTCACAGGGATTGTTGCTAATGATTCCAAACATGTATAAAATAGCCGGTGAGCTTTTACCCGGTGTTTTCCACGTATCAGCAAGAAGCCTGGCGGCTCAGGCCCTTTCGATTTTTGGCGATCATAGCGATGTGATGAGTACAAGACAAACCGGTTTTGCTATGCTGGCTACCGGCAGTGTGCAGGAAATTATGGATATTGCCGGAGTGGCACACCTGGCAGCAATTAAGTCCCGGATTCCTTTCCTTCACTTTTTTGACGGGTTCCGTACATCACACGAGATACAAAAAGTAGAAGCCCCAACCACCGAGCAAATGGCCAAGCTGGTTGACTATAAAGCGTTGCAAGCTTTCCGCGATAACTCGTTGAACCCGGAGCATCCGGTAACCCGGGGAACAGCGCAAAACCCGGATATTTATTTCCAGGCACGCGAAGCTTCAAACAAATTCTACGAAGTAATTCCTGATATCGTTGAGGAATACATGCAGGAGATGAAAAAAATCACCGGACGCGAATATCATCCGTTTAATTATTACGGTGCTCCTGACGCTGAAGATGTTATTATAGCCATGGGTTCAGTTACAGAACCTATCCGCGAAGTTGTTGAATACCTTAACAAACAAGGCAAAAAGACTGGTATGGTCGCTGTTCACCTGTACAGACCATTCTCAGCCAAGTATTTTTTCAATGTGCTTCCAAAATCTGTGAAACGCATTGCTGTGCTTGATAGGACCAAAGAACCCGGTGCAAACGGTGATCCGTTGTATCTTGATGTTAAAGACCTTTTCTACGGCAAGGAGAACGCACCTCTCATCGTAGGTGGCCGTTATGGGTTGAGTTCAAAAGATACCACACCTTCCCAGATAGTATCGGTATTTGAGAACCTCTGGATGAAAGAACCAAGAAATCAGTTTACCATTGGTATTGTTGATGATGTTACCTTTCGCTCACTACCATTGAAACCGGAAATCTCCATTGCACCTGAAGGGACTTTTGAAGCGAAATTTTATGGTATCGGGTCTGATGGTACTGTTGGAGCAAATAAAAACTCCATTAAAATTATCGGAGAAACTACGGATAAGTTTTGCCAGGCATATTTTGCCTACGATTCAAAAAAATCCGGTGGTATTACCACATCTCACCTGCGTTTTGGAAACTCACCAATCAGGGCTCCTTACCTGGTCAATACGCCAGACTTTGTTGCATGTCATGTACCTGCTTATCTTGGAAAATATGATATGCTTAAAGGACTAAAAAAAGGGGGGACGTTCCTTCTTAACAGCATTTGGGATGCAGAAGGAACAAAAGAACGCCTGCCCGATTCAATCAAAAAATACATGGCCGAAAATGATATTAAGTTTTATATCATAAATGCTACACAAATTGCAAAAGACATCGGACTGGGTAACCGCACAAATACCATTATGCAGTCGGCATTCTTTAAAATATCTGAAGTAATCCCTTATGAAGATGCCGTATCAGAAATGCGTAAATTTATCATTAAGTCCTTTGGCCTTAAAGGTGAAGAAATCGTTAACATGAATTTTGCCGCTGTTGAACGTGGTGGCCAGGTTGAAGAAGTAGCTGTTCCAAAGGAATGGGCTAAGATTTCAGTGAAAAAAGACAAGGCAACCAATGATAAGCCGGCATTTATTCGTGATATCGTTGAACCCATTAATGCGCAACAGGGCGATGATCTGCCTGTGAGTGCATTTCTTGGCCGCGAAGACGGTAGCTTCCCCCCGGGAACAGCTGCTTACGAAAAGCGCGGTATCGCTGTGGATGTTCCTGAGTGGATTTCAGAAAACTGCATACAGTGTAACCAATGTGCGTATGTTTGCCCTCACTCCTGTATCCGTCCGTTCCTGCTGACCGAAGAGGAAGAGGCCAAAGCACCTAAGGATACCGTACTTCTTGAAACTAAAGGAAAAGACTTTGAAGGACTGAAATACAGAATACAGGTTAGCCCGCTTGACTGTACAGGTTGTGGAAACTGTGCCGATGTTTGTCCTGCAAAAGAAAAAGCACTGGTAATGAAACCACTCGAGTCTCAGGATTCTGAGATCGGCCGTTGGGATTTCTTTGCTAAAAATGTAAGCTATAAAAATGGACTGGTTGATCCTACAAAATCCATTAAGAACAGCCAGTTTGCCCAGCCATTGTTCGAATTCTCAGGTGCCTGTGCGGGATGCGGTGAAACACCTTACGTGAAGCTTATTACTCAGCTTTATGGTGATCGCATGATGATTGCCAATGCCACCGGTTGTTCTTCAATCTATGGAGGGTCAGCACCATCTACACCTTATACTGTAAATGCTAAGGGGCAGGGACCTGCATGGGCCAATTCATTGTTCGAAGACAATGCTGAATATGGTTTTGGTATGGCTACCGGTGTGAAGAAGCTTCGCGAACGCATTGCTATTAAAATGAGCACTGCCATTGATCAAAACACCGTTTCAGGTGAATTGAAGGAAGTTTTCGGTGAATGGATTGAAGGCATGAATGATGCTGAAAAATCCAAGGCAGCCAGCGAAAAAGTAGTTAGCTTATTGAAAAACGAAAAATCAGAGCTTGCCAAAGAAATCATGAGCCTGAAGGATTATCTGGTGAAAAAATCCGTTTGGGTCTTTGGCGGTGACGGATGGGCTTATGATATTGGTTATGGTGGTCTTGACCATGTGCTTGCTTCAGGAGAAGATATAAACGTGCTGGTTATGGATACCGAGGTTTATTCCAATACAGGAGGGCAATCCTCAAAGTCTACTCCGGTTGGTGCTGTGGCTAAGTTTGCCGCTTCCGGTAAGAAGATCCGCAAAAAAGATCTTGGTGCCATGGTGATGACCTACGGTTATGTATATGTAGCTCAAGTTGCTATGGGAGCTAACCAGAATCAGTACCTTAAAGCGTTAAGAGAGGCTGAAGCTTATCCCGGACCTTCACTGATAATAGCGTATTCCCCATGTATTAATCACGGAATACGTTCAGGTATGGGTAAAGCACAGCATGAAGAGAAACTCGCTGTTGAAGCCGGATACTGGCATCTGTATCGCTACAATCCACTGCTCGAGCTTGAAGGCAAGAATCCATTCCAGCTTGATTCCAAGGAACCAAAATGGGATAACTTCCAGGGATTCCTGAACGGTGAGGTACGCTATACATCACTGAAGAAATCCTTCCCACAAGAAGCCGAAATATTATTCAAGGAGGCTGAAGAAAATGCCAAATGGCGTTACGGCAGCTACAAACGGCTTTCATTGATGGATTATTCGAAATAGAATATTCACGAGGAAATAAAAAAAAGGGTGACCGGGTTGGGGCACCCTTTTCTGTTTTTAGCAGGTTGGATAACTTGATATTTAACATTATTTTTGTACTTTAAATTAATTCAATAATGGGACGGATAATGGCCATTGATTATGGACGAAAAAGAGTAGGGGTGGCAGTTACGGATCCCCTGAATATCATTGCAAATGGCCTTGATACTGTTCCGGCTTATAAAATATGGGAGTTTTTTGAACGTTATTTTAACACCGAGACCGTGTCAACAGTAGTGGTGGGTATGCCAAAGCAAATGAACAATACACCTTCACAAGCCGTTGAGTATGTGGTTCCGTTTATAAATAAATTGAAAAAGAAATATCCGGATATTAATGTTGTTGAATATGACGAGCGGTTTACTTCCAAGATGGCTTTCCAGGCCATGATTGACGGAGGTGCTAAGAAAAAACAACGGCAAAACAAAGGATTAATTGATAAGGTTAGCGCAACGATTATTCTTGATAGTTATTTAGACTCATTGAAACATAAGTTATGATTTACCCTGTTTTTGTATATGGATCTCCGGTTTTGCGAAAAAAAGCTGAACCGATACAAAAAGACGAAGAGGGGCTGGGTGCCCTGATTGAAAATTTATTTGAAACAATGTACCATTCTGATGGTGTGGGACTTGCTGCTCCACAGGTTGGTGTTTCAAAGCAGATTTTTGTGATCGATGCTTCGCCTATGGCAGAAGACGACCCTTCTGTTGACGGGTTTAAAAAGGTTTTTATTAATCCCAATATCATTGATTATTATGGCGAAGACTGGGTTTTTTCAGAGGGATGCCTTAGCCTGCCGAATATCCGTGAAGATGTGGATCGGCCCGAAGAAATTGAAATGGAATACTATGATGAGCATTTCAATTACCATAAAGAAACATTTGACGGAATAAAAGCCCGCATTATCCAGCATGAATATGATCACCTGCTGGGTATATTGTTTATTGATAAGCTAAAACCACTGAAAAAGCGCCTGCTTAAAGGTAAACTGAATGCCATTACTAAAGGTAAAGTAGAAACAGCATATAAGATTAAATTTCCAGGATAAACCGGATCTATAATTTATAGTATGCCATCGCTCTGGTAATGGTGTGTATGTTGAATAAAATATGTTGACATCAGCCTCGGGATATTTTTTAACTCTGTTGCTTCTTAATCAGATTAAGTGCAGAACCCGCTTTAAACCATTCTATTTGATTTTCGTTATATGAATGTTCGGCTGTAATCTCCTCTCTGCTGCCATCTTTATGATGCAACACAACTACCACAGGCTTATCTGGATTAAAATCACCCATCAGTACATCAATACGATCCTCTTCCTGTACTTTATTATAGTCTGCTTTATCAACAAAAGTCAGGGCGAGCACACCCTGTTTTTTTAGGTTCGTTTCATGGATTCGTGCAAATGATTTTACAAGCACTACACGTACATTCATAAACCTGGGCTCCATGGCTGCATGTTCTCTGGAAGATCCCTCACCATAGTTTTCATCACCAACAATGACGGCACCATGCCCGGCATCCTTATAGTTTTTCACGGCATCATAAATGGGGGTGTATTCTCCTGTCAGTTGATTTTTCACCTTGTTGCTTTCTCCGTTAAAAGCATTTACTGCCCCGAGCATCAGGTTTTTCGAAATATTTTCAAGATGCCCCCGGTAACGCAACCATGGGCCGGCCATTGAGATATGATCAGTTGTACATTTTCCGGCAACTTTAATCAACAGGTTTAAACCGGTAATATCTTTTCCATCCCAGGGTTCAAAAGGAGATAAAAGCTGCAACCGTTCTGAATCGGGTCTTACGATTACTTCTACATGACTACCATTGTCAGCAGGAGCCTGAAAGCCATTGTCCTCCACAGCAAAACCCTTTACGGGGAGTTCGATGCCCTGTGGTTCGTCAAGCATCACTTCCTCGCCTTTTTCATTGATGAGCTTATCTTTTAATGGGTTGAAGGTGAGGCTGCCGGCTATAGAAAAAGCAGTAGTGATTTCGGGTGAAGCTACAAATCCATGTGTATTTGGGTTTCCGTCATTCCGTTTGGCAAAATTTCTGTTAAACGACGTCATAATGGAGTTTTTTTCCTGCTTGTCTGCACCGTGGCGTTCCCACTGACCAATACACGGACCACAGGCATTGGCCAAAACCACACCTCCAATGCTTTCAAAGGTATCCAGTAAGTTATCACGTTCAGCCGTATAACGCACCATTTCAGAACCCGGTGTAACTGTAAATTCTGCTTTCACTTTCAGTTTTTTGGCAACAGCCTGATCTGCCACGGATGCTGCCCGGGTTAAATCTTCATAGCTTGAATTGGTGCAGGATCCAATTAAGCCTACTTCAAGTTTTTCGGGCCATCCGTTTTCTTGTACGGCTTTGGCAAAAGATGATAAAGGTGTTGCCAGGTCAGGTGTAAAGGGTCCGTTTATATGTGGCTCCAGTTCTGATAGGTTAATTTCAACAACCTCGTCAAAATATTTCTCCGGGTTACGGTAAACCTCAGGATCTCCCGTAAGGTATTCCTTTACCTTATTTGCAGCATCTGCAATCACCTGGCGATTTGTCTGTGCCAGATAATCATACATCTTTTTATCGTAAGCAAAGAGAGAGGTGGTAGCGCCGATTTCAGCACCCATATTACAGATGGTGCCTTTTCCGGTGCAGGAAATGGTTTGCGCACCCTCGCCAAAATATTCAACAATATGGCCTGTACCTCCTTTTACAGTGAGGATTCCGGCCAGTTTTAAAATCACATCCTTAGCCGATGTCCAACCGCTGAGCCTGCCTGTTAACTTAACACCAATCAGTTTCGGAAATTTAAGCTCCCAGGGCATGCCGGCCATAACATCCACAACATCAGCACCACCTACGCCAATGGCAACCATTCCCAGTCCTCCGGCATTTACGGTATGCGAGTCTGTGCCAATCATCATGCCTCCCGGAAAGGCATAGTTTTCCAGCACAACCTGGTGAATAATTCCTGCTCCTGGTTTCCAAAAACCTATGCCATATTTATTGGAAACCGAACTTAAAAAATCATATACTTCCTGGTTGTTGGATTTTGCTGTGGCAAGGTCATCTGCCGCGCCGGTTTTTGCCTGTATCAAGTGGTCACAATGTACGGTAGAAGGAACAGCCACCTTGTCTTTTCCGGCCTGCATAAACTGCAGCAAAGCCATTTGCGCAGTAGCGTCCTGCATGGCTACCCTGTCCGGATTAAAATCGACATACTCTTTGCCACGTGCAAACGGGTTATCGATATGTCCATCAACATGGGCATATAATATTTTTTCAGCAAGCGTTAATGGCTTATTTACTATGCCCTTTGCCTTTTTAATTTTTTCTGGTAGTTCATTATAAAACTTTTGAACCATGTCGATGTCGAAAACCATAACAGAATTTTTTTTTTGTGTCAAAAAAAATGTGAGCTGCAAAAATAATCAAAAACCCTGTTAAAAAAAGCAATTAATCATTCTGTAGCGGCCATAATAAAAGGCATACAAGATGGACTGCATTTTTTATGTGCAATTGTTTTCTTAAAGAGTGCGATTTTTTTTATGTGGTTTGAGGAATTCCTTTAAATTTGTCTAAAAATAATTCGCCCGATATAGGAAATACTGATTCTGAGTTTTAAGGAAATTATACGCATTAGAATCATTGAGTATGAGGGTGATTTGTAACAAATCAATATTATGAGCAGCAATTTCGAATTAAAAAAAACTCCCAATACTCCTGCAGTTATTTTTAAAGTTGACGAGGGCGTTCTTTTAATTGAAGGACGTTCCATTCCTGAAAATCCGGGAGATTTTTATGATCCGATCATGACAAAAGTAAAGGAGTACTTTAAAGAAAACGATGCGCTTAAAATAAGTTTTAAGCTCGAATATATCAATAGTGGTTCCTCAAAATATCTCCTTGGCATTTTAAGGGTTATTTCCGAAGCTTATAAAAAAGGGAAAAAGTGTCAGGTTCAATGGTTCTATGAAGAAGATGATGAATCGGTTTATGAACTTGGAGAACACTATAAATCCAGTTTTCCATTCCCCATTAACTTGATTGAAACAATATAACCCAGGGAATTTTTTATAAATCCCCGAAGGATTAACACCTTTCCCGGGTTTTATTGTCATCGCATGATTATCCCTACACAAGCCTTGTAAAAACTTTAATTTTTTCGTAAATTGAAGGCAAAAGATTAAACAAAAATGTATATTTCTTCACGAAAAGATGCTTTTCTAAAGCTTGGACAGACAATAAACAATTTATTAAACCACTACACCTTAAATGAGCCTTTACCTGATTACCTTGAAAATTATTATCACCGATTTGTTGAACTTGTAATTAATGCACCGAACACTAACCCTTGGTTTAATGAGGAATCTGTTATTCAGGTTTTAAAAGTGATAGTTAATGATCTAAAGGAAGAAAACATTGATAACTGCCTGGCTTATCTGAAAAACAAAAAAGACACAAAAATAATTGTTGCAGCGATTTTATCAGGGAATAAACCAGTGTATGGCTTTTTGGAAATGTTTGCTGTATTGCTAAGCGGAAATTGTTTTCATGGAAAACTCACAGCCAATGATAATCACTTGTTAATCTTCCTGGCTGAATTACTGATGGATATTGAGCCTGAATTTAAAAACCGTATTGTTTTCGTGGAGGATCAGCTTAAAAAGTTTCAGGGGGTTATCGCCAATGATTATAAGGTAAGCCCTGAGTATCTGTATAAATATTTCAACAAATACCCTCACATTATTCATCGCAGAAAGTATTCAGCCGCTGTAATTACAGGATCTGAGGATTTGGAAACCCTGGAGAATATCGGAAAAGATATCTTCATGTATTTTGGACGTACAGTGTACAATATTTCCAAACTTTACATACCTGCCAATTATGATATAGCCCGTTTTTTTAAGGCCCTGGAAAAATATCGTTATGTGTCTGATTATTCAAAATATGCCAATCAATATGAGTATTATAAATCAGTATACCTGCTGAATAAGGTAAATCATTTTGATAATGGATTTCTTATATTGCGTAACTCCACCGATCTTGCAGCACCGGTTGGTGTGGTGAACTATGAGTTTTATGATTCAAAACAGGAGGCATTAAACAAACTCGAGAACAATTTTCACAAACTGGAATCAATTGTTGGCCAGGATTTCAACCATGCCCTTCGGATTGACCCCGGAACTGCCTCAACCAAATGTATGTGCAAGAAGACACGGTTTTTATCAACCATTAACTTCCTTACACATCTTGAAAAAATTGTGTAATTAATTATTAATCAGGCGTTGGAAATATACAGCCACGGAAAAGCTATTCTATTGCCATCCATTCAATAAGCGTATGAAACCTGCATTGATTGTTGTTGTTGGTCCCACAGGAATAGGTAAAACCCGGTTGGCTGTTGAGGTTGCACAGCATTTTCATACTGAAATAATTTCGGCAGATTCACGCCAGGTTTATGCGGAAACAGCAATAGGTACTGCCCAGCCAACTCAACAGGAAATGGCCACGGTAAAACATCATTTGGTAGGACATAAGTCTGTTAAAGATTATTACAATGCCAGCATGTTTGAGCAGGAGGTTCTTTCATTATTAAATTCACTGTACGGGAGATACACTGAAGTTATAATGACTGGAGGCTCCGGATTGTATATTGATGCCGTACTGAAAGGTATTGACGATTTACCCACCATTGATCCAATAATACGCACAGAATTATTGCAAACTTTTGAGAAAAGAGGACTGGACTGGTTGCAAAATGAGGTGGCACAAATCGATCCGGATTATTATACCGGTGTAGATAAAAAAAATCCCAAGCGCCTGCTAAAAGCAATTGAAATTTACAGAATGACAGGTAAACCCTATTCATCTTTTTTGACCAGACCAAAACGGGAAAGGCCATTTCACCCCATTAAAATAGGATTAAATATGGACCGGAATGAGTTATACCATAGGATTAATACGCGGGTGGACCAGATGGTTGCAAGCGGTCTTGAACAGGAAGTCCGGGCATTGTACCCTTATCGTTCGCTCAATGCCCTGAATACAGTGGGGTACCGTGAGATTTTCGGGTATTTGGATGGAATGTTATCCCGCGATGAAGCCATCGAAACAATCAAAGCCAATACCAGAAAATATGCCCGCCGGCAGTTAACATGGTTCAGACGCGACCATGAAATCACATGGTTTCACCCAGGTAATACCCGGGAGGTTATACAATATATTACAGATCGATTAAAACACCAGGCATAAATTAGAATTTAAACCGGATTGCACGGGATTCAAGAAATTAAAGATTAATTTTAAAGTGATTTTTTGAGTTGTAAAGGGTAAACACGTATGCGGGGTTTTCGATTTTTATTCTTCTGGTTTTATTTGTTTATCAGTTTGGTAGGCTTTGCCCAATCACCTGATTATTCCACCATGGAAAGCGATAAGCAAATTGCTTTTTCCTCTATGGATTATATGGAGTTTGTAGGCCATGATGATACGAGTTATTATGTGATTAAACATCAGCAAAGCCGCTATAAAATCCAAAGGCTGAACAGTGAGCTTAATCCGGTTCATGAAGAATTTATCTCTGAATGGCAAAACAGAAAATCATACAATCTGGAATACGCCGTGCATTTCCACAATACCATTTACGTATTCTTTTCCCGTCGGGGCATATTCAATAATGCGTTGTATGTGCAGACCATTGATAAAAACACCTTGCTGCAGGACAGCGATCTGGAAGAAATTGTGTTTGTTGAAGATATAAAAGGGAATTATGCCGATTTTCATTTTGCCCTTTCACGGGATGAAACAAAGCTTCTGGTGGCCAGCAGGATAAAACTTAACCTGAAAAACACCCAGTTCAATGAATTTTATGTGTACGGGGAGGGCCTGAATCCTGTTTGGGATAGAAAAGATATTTATGAATTTGAACGCAAAGGGCCCCGTCAAAACAAATATCTGGTTGATGATTTTGGCAACGTGAGCATTCTTAGCTTAATCCGTCAATCAAGCCTGTTTACAATTGCCAGCCCAATTAAGGATGTATATAAGATTTTCCGGTACACCAACAATGGTACCGTTTTTCAGGAATACCCGGTACTTTTTGAAAACACGTATATCCGCGATATTGATATTGTGGCCGATAAAGAAGGGGGGTTGGTTTGTGTGGGCTTGTATTCCCATCTTTTTCCAAACGGTATCCGGGGTAGTTTTTTTATGCGTATAAACGCTCGGTCGGGTATGACAGGCCAGCCTAAATTTCATGCTTTTGATAAGTATATGCTCGAACAGCTTGATGCATCCAAATATTACCGCGAAGCAGTGATTGATAATGCTGAATTAACTTCATATTATATTACCGGGTTACTGGTACGCGCTGATGGTGACATCATTTTGATTACAGAACAATTTTATGATCAGAATTTTAATACATTTAACAACCTGATTATTACCCGGTTTTCCCGTGATGGATACCTTAACTGGCAGAATGTTATCCGTAAAAGACAGGATTATCCGGTGAATTATCTTCTCACTCCTGAACTTACTACCATTGGAAAAGAAGTTTATGATATTGAATCGTATAATTATTCCCCACCCATTCCAAAAAACTTATGTTCCTATGCACTCATAGCCCCTCTCGAAAGCAAGGATATTGTCATTCTTTTTAATGATCATATCAAAAATCTGGACAACAACTCAAAACCCAAAAATTTCAATAACAGGAAAAAGTCTTTTCTTACCGCAGTGCATGTTAGTGCTGACGGACGAATGACAGACATTGCAGTGCGAAAAGCAAAAGGAAGGCGTGGGGTTTATCCTCAACCGCTGGACTATTATGATAAAAAAAACAATGAAATCATCATACCTATGTACTGGGGCCGGAGGTATAAATACCTCAGGGTTGAATTTGATATTTAAGCAATGAAGCATAAATCCGGTGAAAAGATATCATCATTTGTATTAAGAGTCTATGGTATTTTTATTAATGAGGCAAATCAGATTCTGCTTTCAGATGAATATTTCCTTGATACACCAATGATAAAATTTCCCGGAGGAGGTCTTGAACCGGGAGAGGGCATCAAAAATTGCCTAAGGCGTGAAATCAGGGAAGAAATGGGAGCGGAGATTGTTAATATCCGCCACTTTTACACTACTGATTTTTTTCAGAAAGCGCTTTTTTATACAGACAGGCAGCTAATCAGTTTTTATTATCAGGCTGATTTTATTGATGAGCCTGCTTTAAATGTAACACATATCCCGGCTGATTTTAGTGCGATGAAAAACGGAGATCAATCCATGCGTTGGGTTCCCCTCAGTGCATTTGATCCTGATGAGCTGACATTTCCCATTGATAAAGAAGTGGGTAAATTGATTTTAAAGGAATATAACATCGCTCATTAACTTACTTTTTGATGGATAACGAAACAAAGTATAAAACGATAACAACACATTTTTCAGAATATCTTGCCAGTAGTCCGGAATCTTTTAATGCGGTTGTTTTCCTGGATCGCGATGGTGTAATCAATGTTGAAAAAAGCTACATATCAGATCCAGGACAAATGCTGCTATATGCATTTACAGCTCAAGCCATCCGAAAGCTCAATCAAAGGAATATCCCTGTTATCGTGGTTTCAAACCAGTCTGCAATAGCCCGTGGTTTTTTAACCCTGGAGCAACTTGATGTGGTTCATGAGAAAATGTTCGCCGATCTGAAAAAAGAAGGAGCCTGTGTTGATGCTGTTTTTTATTGCCCGCATCTCCCTCCGGATAAAGCCGGGGAATTTTCCTCCAATGCTTTTATCAAAGATTGCTCCTGCAGAAAACCTAAAACCGGTTTGTTTGAGGCTGCGCAGCATACCATCGGATTTCAAAAAGATAAAACACCATTATTTATGGTGGGCGATTCGGAGCGCGATATTATTGCCGGTAAAAACTATGGCTGCACTACATTGGGGGTCCGTACGGGGCACCGTTGCCAGAACAATGAAAACCTGCCCGATTATATGTGCGACGATTTGGATGATGCCGTCAACACCATTCTGAAGTTGCTGGATTAATGTTATTGTGTACTTGGCTTTGGATAAGTGATGTTTACCTTTTCATTGAAAATAATTTTCCGGATAAATCCTTTGATAAATCCTAATCCATAACCCGAAAACTGGACCATCAGTGTTACTACCGAAAGCATGCCAATCATGATGCTCTTGTTCTTAATGCTTGAATCCGTTAAAATAATCATCAAATAAAGCAGAACAAAAAATACCATCACCCGGCTAATCATAAAATGAGGTAAAAAAGTTATGGCCAGCATGCTTATCAACGTAAAAAGCAAGAACAGCGAGGGAAAGGCATGGGTAATTTTTAATCCCTGCCTGTAAAGTTTATAAATATTGATGCGGCCACCTCCGAATTTATATACCTGCTTATAGAATTGACCCAGGCTGGTGCGTCGCTTATGGTAGACAAAAGCTTCAGGGATAAGGCCTGTAGTGTAACCTAGCGAAGTAATCCGCTTACTGAATTCAATGTCTTCAGAGATCCTTAAGGAACTGAAGCCTCCGGTTTCCTGAAACAATTGTTTGGAAAAACCAATGTTAAATGTTCGTGGATGGAATTTTTCCACCGTATTTTTGCTTCCTCTTATGCCCCCTGTCGTGAAAAAGGAAGTCATGGTATAATTGATGGCTTTCTGTAGATTGGTAAATGATTCATGGGCCCTGTCAGGCCCTCCGTAGCAATCCACAGGATTTTTTTCAAGGTGTTGAATTACAGTTTTCAGGTAGTTTTCAGGAATCAGACAATCAGAATCAAAAAAAACAAAAAAATCTCCAGTGGCACGTTCGGCTCCGTAATTTCGGGTTAAACCAGGCCCTTCGTTTTCTTTTTCAAAGTACTTAATGTCAAGTTCTGTACTGTATTTTTCCGCAATTTCATCGCCTTTTATAGTTGAACCATCTTCCACAATAACCACCTCGAAGTTTTTACAGGTTTGACGGGTGAGTGTATCAAGCAATTCGTCAAGCTCCTGAGGCCGGTTATACAAGGGAATGATAATGCTAAACTTCATTGATATTTAGCTTTTCTGCAATTAGGTAATGGTTTCGTTCTGTAGCATTCCGTGAAATCAACTCGCCAATAAACCCTGATAAGAATAATTGGGTCCCGATTATCATGGTGGCAAGGGATATATAAAAATACGGGCTGTCTGCAATCAAGATTGTGGGCATGCCATGGGCCAGAAGGTACAGCTTTTTTACCCCCAGATAAAGGGAAGCGATAAATCCAAATGCAAACATCAGGGTGCCCAGGGTGCCAAAAAGGTGCATGGGGCGCTTGCCGAATTTGGAAATGAACATAATGGAAAGCAGATCAAGAAAACCGTTAATAAACCGGCTCCATCCGCCAAATTTTGTAATGCCATATTTTCTGGCCTGGTGTTGCACTACCTTTTCGGTAATTTTATTGAATCCCGCCCATTTGGTTAAAACAGGGATGTAGCGGTGCATTTCGCCATATACCTCAATGCTTTTTACCACATCCAGGCGGTAGGCTTTTAAACCGCAATTGAAATCGTGCAACTTTATTCCTGTAATGGAGCGGGCTGTACTGTTAAATAATTTTGTAGGCAGGGTTTTGGAAATCGGATCATAGCGTTTTTTCTTCCATCCTGAAACCAAATCATACCCATCTTCAGTAATCATGCGGTATAATTCGGGCAGTTCTTCCGGGCTGTCCTGCAAATCGGCATCCATGGTTATTACCACCCTGCCCTGAGCGCTTTGAAATCCGTTATGCAGTGCCGCCGATTTCCCATAGTTGCGCCTGAAACGTATGCCTTTTACGTTGTAATTTGCAGATGAAATCTGATTGATAATATCCCATGAACTGTCGTTACTTCCGTCATCAATAAAGATTATTTCGTACGAAAAATTATCCTTAAGCACCGAATCAATCCATGAGGCCAGTTCTTTCAATGAGTCTTCTTCGTTAAAGAGGGGAACAATAACCGATATATCAAGCTGGTCCTTTTCCATTTTTAAGCTTTCTCTTCAGGGAGTTCGTTGTTGGATTCGCTGCTTATGTCTGCAAAAGGGTCAGCCTCACGTTTAAGAAAAATAGCTGCAATAAGACTGATGATTAACCCCATAAAGCCTGTACTTAGGGTGCCCACAACAGAAAATGTTACCGGAGAAAAAATGCTCTTGTATTGTTGGACCATGAGTTCCACCTGGTCTTCCGTAAATCCCCAGTTAAGGTAAACTTCTTCCAGTGCCGTAAGTTCCTGTTCCAGCAATTGTGGATCAAGGGAAGTTCTTAGGATGTATCCATACAGGGCTAATAACAGGCCTGTAAAAAGGGAGATTAAAACTCCTGATCCCACAGCCTTCCCATAAGTAATGGCTCCGTCCAGAACTTTATCCCTCAAGTATTTTGTTCCCAGAATGATGGCTACGATCAGTAAGGGCATCTGCATCCCCTCAATAAATTTAAAGAATGCGGAATCAGTGAGGTAGGCCAGGAAACTGATGAATACCAGACTACCGCCGGTAATTGCTCCGACATATATTGAGTTTTTCCAAAGGTGCTTATTTATATTATCCATTTGATTAAAAATCGATTCAACCAATTTTTCTTATTAGAATGCACAAATATAGAAGTTTTTTAGGTATCGAGGCGTAGGTCAAAAAAAAATAAAAATTAGTATATATAACACCTTGCCGGTTATGTAAAAATTATTACTTTTGCAGCCCGCGGGTAAGTCTCATACGACCAGCTCCTGCTGAATCCCCCAGGTCCGGAAGGAAGCAAGGGTAGGCGGTCGTAGCGGTGCGATGTGAGTAGCTTACCCGTTTTTTATTGTTAATATTCCAAATCTTCTCCTTTAATTATTTGTACCCTTCCTCCAAGCGTGGCTACAGCAATGATAATACGCGCATCTTCACGGGGTTGTATTCTTATTTTTGTGGCGGGATATTGTATTTTATACGATAAATCGGTATATGGTGTAATCACTTTTATCTTCCCCTTTAGGCTGGTATAGACATAAAACGAGGCATTATTACCAAAGTCTACACTTGAATACTTTGCAAAACTAAATGGGCTTATTAGGTCCGCTTTTAATTTACCGTTTTTATCGAAACGATACATGTTCAGTCCTCCCTCGGCCGATGCAGCAGCCAACATGTTGCCTTTTGCATTTATATCAATATCATATATAAAACCATTTTTTGTAAAATACTTGTGCCCCTTGTTTTCTTCCAGGTTCCATTTTATAATGATACCGTCTGCTCCTGAAGAAAAAAGGGTAATCTCATCAAGAAAAGACAGGCTAAGTGCATCGTCCTGGTGACCGGTTAATGTGTCAATGATGCGGTTTCTTTGATAATCAAATAAGTAGATATTGTTTGAGGTATTACCAAAAGCCAGTATCGGATAGTGTGGTGAAAACTCTATCGCAGTAATTATTCCGTTGGTTTTTATATGAAATTTTTTACGGGGCTGGTCACCGGCTATTTCCCAGATGATTAGCATGCTGTCCCTTCCACCACTGGCTATCTCCAGGTTGTCAGGACTATAATCCAGGCACAAGACATTATCCTTGTGACCTGATTCAAGGTTCATACCAACAGCATTGGCCTCCATGTCCCAGATTAAAATATTATTTTCATTGGTGCATGCCAGGTGGCTGCCAGTTGAATTAAACCCAATATCATACACATCATTAGCAACAGGTATGGTTGGTTGGGCCATCCCTGCAACAGAAAAACTTCCTAAACAAGCGATAAAATATACCTTTCTTATTATCTCTAATGATTTCATTGGCGTTTATTCTCCGAGGTAAAACCGTTTTTTTACAAAAGTATTTGTGATACTAAATTTATATTCAAAACCTGCTGAAAAGAATAAATTGTTAACTCCTTTATCAAGATATACCGGTGATTCTAATTTTATATATTTATATGTGAGGGAACTTACAAAATGCATCTTGCTAAATAAATGGGTATATTGTAATCTTACCAGTGGGCTATATACAATTTCAGTGGTATTTTCGTAATAGTTTAAATATTCGATATTCTGGTTATCAAAAAAAGTGCTGCTTTCAGAAAAATTCAACCTGATTTGATTCTGGGAAATTCCGGTAAAAATACTGAATACCGATCGGCCTTTTCTGTAAAAATTGTATTTAATTATAGGGCTTAGTGTAAGAATGTTGGCGGTTGTACCGGAATATAATTCACTGTTATCTGCCTGCCATGAATGATGAATATCGCCCCTGATTCCAATGCCGGCAGAAAATCTTTGATTTATTCTGTATAAAAGCATTGCTTCAAGGCTGTTGGCTTTCATATTGGAATACAGCAATGGAAAACGAAAAACACCATCTTGCTCAATTCCTTTCTTAAGCGGGATGCTCATTCCTAAATCCAGGGTAAATTCAAAATCTAAAGACTGCCCTGTCAGATTCAAGTTAAAGAGTGTTAATATGATTAGAGTCCGGATTTTCATTCTTTTGTTAAATATTCAGGGAAAAATTCAAACATTACATGCCTTGTTTTTTCAGGCGCATTTAAACCACCTCCAACAAAGCATTTGTCATCAAATGAGAGCGCATAGCTGTACTGGCCATCAAAAGGCAGTAATTCTTTATAGGTAGTCCAGGAATCCAAAGTCGGGTCATAACTAAGAATTTTCTCCTCAGAACAGGCATAAATAATACCTTTAAACTCAAATAAGGCGTACCTTACCCAAGGTAGAATATTTACAGGGAAATCAGCCAGAGCGGTCCATGTTTCCGAAAAGGGATCAAACATCCAGAATTGATTTCTTCTTCCCAGCAGATAAACTTTGTCGTTATAAGTTATTCCAATCTGACATGATATATCAGGAAAAAGATTGTTTAGAAAAGTATCTTCATGTGTGGTTAAATTGTATTTGTAGACTTTTGATTCATATATCGGACTTGGGTTACCAAATACAGGGTATTTTGCATTAATTATATATATGTTGTCACCAAATTGAAATCCACCATAAATGTTGTCATCATGCACTGGAAATTTATTGGCTTCAGGCAATACCTCCCAGATTTCATCCTTGTATTCATATAAGGTGTTGCCAAGAAAAGCAACAATAGAATTTCCATAAGAAAAACCAAATGGATACACCCCATTGTATGATTCACTAACCGGTGAAAGAGTTTTATTTGAGAAGTTGCGTGTATCAGGATTAAATTCCAATAATGTGTTAGAAAAGTTTTTCATATAATCTCCGGCAATCTGATATTCACCGTCTAATCCGATATAGCCTGTTCCGTTCATGACAACGGTAATTCCATTTACGCAGTCCAGTCCTGACCGCCCTGGCAGGCCTTCTCCCAATTTGACCCAGGGCGTAGTGTAGGTAATAAGCTGGTTTGTTTCTATTTCCTGTTCTCCAATCTGTATTTTTAGAGGCTGCGTAATGTTACCTGTCATTTCATTGGTGAACTTCACAGTTACACTGCTTTGTGTCGTTTCCATAATTTCAAGTTCATCATCTCCAAAAAAAACACGGATAGGTTTTTCATAAATATACTCAGTTTCATTTTGATAGGATAGAATGGCTTTGTTTTCTGGAAAGTTCTCTCCGTAGATTTCCAATAATGATCCATACTGAGCATCGGTAGTTGAAAGGCCGGTTACCCGAGCAGGTGTAAGAGCAAAACCAGTGTATTTTTCTGAGGATATTCCATTGTTTTCTACACGTATATTTGCATTCAAAGGTGCATTAACAGGTATAATTGCATGGATAGTATTTCTACTTATTGGTAAAGCCTCAGCTCTTATGTTATTAAACCAAACAGTGGTATAATCTGTTTGGTCAATTCTGTAATTTTCTGAGAAGTAATCTCCGGTGATGGTTATTTCAGTACCCACCAATCCTTCTGAAGGATTTACCGAATTAATAACCGGTTTTTTTAAAGGAATGGAATCATTGATAAAGAACCCATTATTCAGACCATCATAAAAGAAATTTGCAATATGAACATTAATATAACCATCTTTATTATCCAGTGTCCATTCAGATGGAATAACATATACCAGAGAGTCGCGATCGCGATATATCTCAGTTACAAATTCATTCTCAATCATTGCCGATAAGGCATTTGGAAACCATCTCCCGGTCACATATATCGTATCACCATAAAAAGCCCGGGTTGGTTTCATTTCGAAATACTCTGTTAATCGAACAGTAAGGGGTAGTGTATTACTAATGGTATCGAGGTATTGCACCCTGATGGTATAATCACCGGGTTCATCAATAATGAAATATTCCACATTTAGATTATCTTCATGAGGAAAAGTTCCACCCCTGAAAACGGTTGTATCACCTTTAAATATTTCTATTTCAGGGGCTTCGTATATATTAAGGTTACTTAGGTACTTGCCATGTATGGTAAAATAATCCTGTGAAATCACCATGTCTGGCGATATGCTGTCCAACTGAGGTGGTTCCAGTTTTAATTCAGCTGTTTTATCAACAATAGCATCAAAATACTTTAAGTTTAATATTGGATGAAAGGTGGGGATGGCTGTATGAATTTGCACCAGTAAAGTATCGTGTATTCGATCCAATATTGGGAAGTTATATTCAATATCTTTAACGCGACTTGTAAAACTGTAGTCTGATGTAAACGCACTTAATTGTCCACAAACAATTTTAATTGTATCCCCCCAGGTAGGTTCTCCGGGTAAAATGAGTGCAAGTATTTGTGGTGGGCCATCATCAAAACCTGTGAAATGAACCTTATTTCCTGTAACCTTTCTTTCCCCAAAATAAAAAACTGCTGATACTTCATATTTGGAATTGCTATGAAGCGAACTTGACAAGGTTGATTGAAAAGTGTTATTATTATAAATGGTGTCAGCGCTAACAAAAAACGATCTGGTTGCGCTTTCTGATATTTCATCGATTATGAAACCAATACTGTCGTTGATTTTAATGTCTGTTTGAGTTATTTTACCTGAGAGAATTACGTCACCAGAGCTCAAATATACATCACCAGTATACAATATAGGGGTATCAGGTAATTCAGCAGCATCCTTATCACATCTCCAACAAAGCATCAGCATGAGCAGGACTGCGAGGTATTTTATCTGGTTTAACCGGGGCATAACAAAACCTTTGGTTTCATTCGTATAAAATATAATTAGACAATTGTTTTTCAAATATTTATCATCATTAAAAATAGCATTTGTGATTCCAAAACCATGGAACCTGTCTGCCACAGGCAGGCCCTCATGTTTTATTCATCTCCTTGTTGTGAACTTTTGTAGATGAGGGAGGGTTTCATCCGTTTATTT
>CAZZBU010000050.1:17030-25225 GCA_964652315.1 uncultured Bacteroidales bacterium | reverse complement strand
TTATTAATAACCCGTCGGCGGAATTTATATACCTTTTGATCGGAGAACCTAAATCTGTTTGTTTAATATGTAAATGGACGGCTAATGATTGTTTGGATAATAATACCATATCGGTCCTGTCTGCCTTCAGGCCCTGTGGTTTCTAAATAAAATTTCACTAATATTCAAGTACTACTATCCGGTCAATTTCTTTTTCATACCCTTCGGGCAATGTAATCAGGATGCTGTTTTTGTCCTGTTTGTATTTAACGGGTTTATCATCAATATACATGCGGGCATTTTTAATTTCTTTACCAAAGGCTGGGATTGCCAGTACTGCATCGGGCCAGTCGAGTACGTGGATAAATACCTGATTGTCTTTGTAGGTAGTTACGCCCCAGTCTCTTGCCGGTACCGGGCCTCCACGGGTGCCATAAATGGTTTCACCATATTTCTCCATCCACTGGCCCATTTCTTTTAATGTTTTTACATTTTCGGGTTGGATCTTCCCATTGGGCATAGGTCCCGTATTCAACAACAGGTTTGCGTCATTACCTGCTGCTTTCACCATGAGTGTTATAAGCGCTTCCGCAGATTTGAAATTCTGGTCTTTAATGTTATATCCCCAGGAACCATTCATCGTTTCGCACATCTCAAGTGGGAGGCTGCCTATTTCAGTAGTGTTAAAACCGGTTGTATTATGTCCAGGCAGATCTTTTTCAAACATTTGAAAGTCCTCGCCAGGTATGGGGGCCAGGTGGTGGTTGCTTCCGATTAATGCTCCTGGCTGCAGGTCGTGAATCATACTATATGTTTCATCCAGGCGCCAGTTGGCATCTGTTTTATCCCACATGCCATCAAACCAAATTCCTCCAATTTCCCCATAATTTGTTAAAAGCTCGGTAAGTTGTGTATTCATATAATCAATGTAATTATCCCAAATACCTGATTGTGGCCGGCCGGTGTATCCCTGGCCGGTGCGTCCACGGGGGTAATAATCAGGATGGTGCCAGTCGAGTTGGGAATAATAAAAGAATAGTTTTATGCCCTGCCTGTCACATTCTTCCTTCAGCATTTTTAAAACATCTTTTCCATAAGGGGTTTTATCCACAATATTGTAATCTGAAACCTCTGAATCATACATGGCAAATCCATCGTGGTGTTTGCTTGTGATGGTGATATATTTCATGCCTGCTGCTTTGGCAAGACTTACCCATTCAACCGGATCGAAATCAATTGGGTTGAAGAAAGAGGGGAGATGCTCATATTGTTTAATGGGGATTTTTTTTCTGTCCATAATCCATTCAGCAATGCCATAATCCCCGCCACCGGCCATAACGCTATAAACGCCCCAGTGTATGAAAAGGCCGAACTTTGCATCCTGAAACCATGCCCTGTTCTCCAGGTTTTCAACGGCTGGTTTATTGTCCTCCTGAGCATACATACTGCTCATAAATACACTAATTGTGATTAATAAAAAAATAATGCGTTTCATGTTGCATTGTTTTAATGCGTTACCGGACTTATTTTATATCCTTGTTCTTTTAGGAGGTTCAGAATGCCTTTCCCGCCAGATAAATGGCCTGCACCCACAGCAATAAAGCATGATTTTTTAGTCATCAGGCTATCAAGCACAGGCAACCACCGCTGGTTCCGTTCAGATAATAGTTGTGATTCAAAATCATTTATCGATTCCTCTTCCTGAATGGTGTTATAAATGGCATGGATATCCTGTTCCAGGTATTTGTTTATCAGACCGTTGTATTCTTGCAGGAGATCATAATCTTCAGAAAAATAAGAAAATACTTCTTCATCTGGCAGAGATTCCAGAATATCAAGCTGTTCATATAAGGTTTCAAGGGCCAGCAACTCCAAAGATAATTTTTTTGCTTCTTTGGTCAGGTTTTGTTCGTATGCAGTTGGTTTCTTAAGCATTTCACTCAGAATTAAGCTTGACAGGTAAACAGGCTTAATACGGATATATCGCTCAAACTTTTTTTCTTTGATGTCAAGTGAATCAACAATATTGTTTTTCAGCCGTTCGAAGTCTTCATCAGAGAGATAATCTTTGTATGTTTTGTTGGCCGGTAAAACCATTCGCTGAGCCATGGCAAGCTGGTCTTTCAGGGGAATATCAATTAAAATTTCAGTGACCAGTGCATCGCATGCTTCAAAGCACTCCTGCATGTATTCAGGAAAATAATACTTGTCTTTTTCAATAATGTGTATGGTGCCAAAGAGGTATGAAGGGGCTGCTACAGTTTCTTTTTCAATCCTCCATAACAAAGCTTTTTCAGGTTCTGGTTGCAAGCTACTGAGAAGGATAAACATTGTGGCTGCAAAAAAAGCGGTTATGTATTTACCATAACGCCCCGTTGAGAAATGATATTTTTTATTCATAATGTTAGATAAATTTATTTCATTGAAAATTTGAGTGATGATTTCTTTTTATGTTTAAATTATTTAGTAAATTTAGTAAAAATGGCAAGGATCCGGAATTATTACTCAAATTTGACCTATTTGTGAATTTTTTGGTTAATAATATGTTGCGGAGGTGAATTTGCTTATAAAATCCTGAATATTGACGGGGGATAATTGTAACGTTTCTTGATTATATGGCTGAACAAGATAAATATAGAAGACTAAAAAGAAACTGGTTGGATGAAAGCTTTTTTCCGGAGGACAAAATTGATCAAGATGAAGAAAGGCCTGTAAAACTTTCTTTGTTTCAAGCACTTATCGAGCAATCCCATGATGCCTTTATCTTAATCAATGCTGCCGGGAGAATAATTCTCTGGAACGAAAGCGCCGCTAATTTATTTGAAATAGACGGGGAGCGTGCTTTAAAAAAATATATCTGGGATATCGATTGCATGTTGATCAATCCTAGGTGTGAAAGTGTAGAAACAAGGCCATTTGAAAAACAGGCCGGGCCATTTCGAGAGGATTTTTTTGATTTTCTGGAAAAAACCAACGAAAGAAACAGCAAAAGCAGGGAGGTAGTATTTTATACCAAAAAAAATAAAAAAAGGATTGCGGAGATAACTTTTTTTTCGATTCTTACCGGTGAGGAAAAATTTGTTGGACGGATCGCACGGGATATAACTAACAAAAAGAAAACTGAAAATGAAATATTAAAATATAAAAACAAACTTGAACAACTTGTTGAAGAGCGCACAGCAGAACTGGAAAAAGAAAAACTAAAAGCGGAAGAATCAGATAACTTAAAAACAGCGTTTCTTGCTAATATCTCACACGAAATAAGGACCCCGATGAATGGCATTCTTGGGTTTACTAATTTATTGAATCAGAGCAACCTTAATGAAGAGGATCGCATCCTGTATATGAAAGCCATTCAGGATAGTACAAAACAATTGCTGCGTGTTATTAATGACATCATTGATGCATCAAGGATACAATCCGGACAAATAAATTTCACCTACCGACAGTGTCAACTTCGCAATGTCTTTACACAGGCTTTTGAGCATCAGTCGCAACACGTGAAACAGGATCAAAATCTTGAGTTTTCAATCTATTCGGAAGATGAATCGCTACTGACCCAAAAAGTCAAAACAGACAATGATCTGCTTTTGCAGGTTTTAAACCAGTTGGTGAGCAATGCAATAAAATTTACAAATGAAGGCGAGATAACCATTGGTGTGGTAAACCCACACGAAAGCCGGATTCCTGAAAATCACCTGGTATTTTTTGTTAAAGATACAGGGATTGGCATCTCACAGGAGATGCAGCAGGTAATATTTCAAAAATTTCGCCAGCTTGACAATACTTCAACGCGGCTTTACAGAGGCATGGGTCTGGGTCTTACGATATCTAAAGAGCTTATTAATATTGCCGGAGGAATGTTATGGGTGGAGTCAGTGAAAGACAAGGGTTCGACATTTTATTTTTCTTTTCCTGTGGCAGATGTTGATGAACCACAATCATCAAAGCAAACATTTGACATCAATGCCATCGATCTTTCTGCACTGCGTATACTTATTGTAGAGGACGACAGGCTGAATTACATTTACCTGAAAGAAGTGCTCACTCCCTTTAATCCTGATATTGTTTGGGTTAAGAATGGTGAAGATGCAATTGAAAAGGTGATGGGCGGTTCTTTTGATTTGGTTTTGATGGACATTCAATTGCCCCGCATGAGTGGGTACGATGCTACCCGTAAATTACGTGAATCAGGTGTGAAAATTCCGATTATTGCCCAGACTGCCAATGCTATGGTAGATGATGTTGAACGATGTTACGAGGTGGGTTGCACCGATTACCTTTCCAAACCCATACAACGTGAAGACCTTTTGATGAAGATTCACCAGTGCTGCCTGGAAAAAAGCTGAAAGGTGTTAAAATAATAATCCGGGTTCTTCGTAATGGTAGGGCTCAATCAGTTCAGGTACATTTTTATCTGCCCCACGTTTTGTGATTAGCTTTGAAATGGTGTGAGCATCAAGCTTCTCTTCCGGAAAGGGTTCAAATAGTTTTTTGCGCTGTTCGGCAGATATTTCATCATCAAGCCATAGCGGTTCCTGTTCCTCGCTGAGAATTACCGGCATTCTTTTTTTTGTGTTGTGAATTTTTTCCATCAGTGGATTGGCAGCTGTTGTTATTACTGAAAAAGTAGTTGTTTTTTTTCCTGAAGCATCCTTCCAGTGATCAAAAATACCTGCGATTGAAAAAATCTTATTGTTTTTCAAATGAATAAAATACGGAATTTTCTCCTTACCCTTTGTGTGCCATTCAAAAAATCCGCTGGCAGGAATAAGGCAACGATTTGATTTATAGGCCTGCCGGAAAGATGGTTTTTTATCAACGCTTTCACTTCGTGCATTCAGGGTACTGGTCCGTATTTTGTTCAGGTCGTCCTTCTCCTTAAACCAGAACGGAATGAGCCCCCAATCATACATCTCTATTTCTTCAGATACTGAGGTGATCACAGGATGGGATGGGAAGGCAAAACCAGTAACATAATAACTGGGACGAAAATGGGCTTTTGGGTTAAACTTTTTCCCGTATCGTTGTTCGATCTCAGTTCTGGTTTTGTTTAAGGCAATGGTATAACACATCTTTTTCTGTAAAAGTAATAAAAACCGCCTTTATAAAACCTCCAGGATTGCATCACAGAAATAGTGCTTTTTATCAAAGTACTTTTCAACAACCTTAAAGCCTGTTTTTTCTGCAAGGGCGTCTATCTGTTCTTCGGTATATTTTCTTGATACTTCGGTGAAAATGCATTCACCTGCTTTGAATGTGAATGTCTGTGCTGGATTGCCAATGCTTACTGTCTGATGGGTTTTTGATACAATAAAGCTTTTGGCCTCCCCTGAAATTGGATCATAGGTTGGGTAATGATAAAAACCATTTATGTTAAAATCAGCATCCAGTTCATTATTAATTCGTTGCAGGAGGTTTAAATTAAAATCACGGGTCACTCCTTTGGAATCGTTATATGCCTTTAAGATAGTGCCGGGATCTTTTTGCAAATCAAAACCTATCATTAATAGATCGCCTGAATCGCCCTTATCTGATATGGAATGGAAAAAGGCATCTGTCTCCTCCCAAGTAAAATTACCGATGTTTGAACCAAGAAACAGAATTACCTTTTTATCACAGTTTCGTTTGTTGATTACATCCAGGGCATCAAAGTATTCAGCAGCGATTTTATCAAGATGCAACTCAGGAAACTTTGATAAAAGCGAGTTTTCAAGGATATTCAATACATTGTCCGAAATATCAACAGGAGAATAAATAAAATCAACCTGGTTTGAGATGAAATGATTAATCAAAACCTTTGTTTTATAGGCATCGCCGGCTCCGTATTCGATGAGGTTAAATCCCCGGCTGCCTTTGATAAAGCAGTTGAGTATAGCTTCTTTATGGGTAGTAAAAATTTCATATTCGCAATTCATTGGATAATATTCCTCCAAATGCATGATTTGTTGAAACAGGGTGTCACCTCGTTCATCATAAAAGTATTTGGAAGATATACGCTTTGGATTTTGGGACAAACCATCACAAACATCATTAAAAAAAGTAATGTCAAATGTTTTTCGTTCCGTTAATGTTTGATCAACCATAATGTAAATAATTCTTAGTTTAAGTATTTATCGGAATTTTCCCCGTTTGTTTTTATAAGTCCTTTATATTAAGTAGAAAAAATACCTTTGTGTTCAAATTGGCATGAAAAAAGCAAGAATTAATTCTGCTATTCAACAGAATAGTAAAATAGTCATGATAATTTTGTTTCACCCGGGTAGTTGGGTAAAGTGTTGTTTATTAAAGCCTTGGTGTTGTAAGGTTTTTGGCCTAAAGGGTACCAATATCACGGGATTCACCAAAAAAGAAGATTTATCTATTATTTTTGGTAACAAGTTCATGTAACTTCTGTAGTATACTTCCGTCTCAACTTTACTAAATAGATTAACCCATGAAAAAGCTATCTGCAAACACAATTATTCTATTTGCTTTTGTTGCCGTTAAATTAGGGCTGCATTTTTTTACTTACAATAATTATGAACTTCACCGCGATGCCTTGCTCTACTATTCCCTTGGTGAACATCCGGCCTGGGGTTATGTATCTGTTCCACCATTTACTCCTTTAATTTCATGGTTTTCCACAGCGCTGTTTGGTGCAAACACCTTTGCACTCCGGCTTTTTCCTGCATTAATTGGTGCGTTATCCATGGTTGTCATTGCCGGTATAGTGAGGGAATTAAAAGGAGGGCGAATGGCATTGATGATTGCTTTGACAGCATTTCTTTTATCACCGGCCTATCTTCGGTCAAACAGTTTGTTTCAGCCCGTTACGTTTAATCAGTTTTTCTGGCTTCTTTCAGCATATTCTTTAATTCGTTTAATACGCACGCAAAATGGAAAACTTTGGCTGCTGCTGTTCCTGGTTTGGGGTGTTGGCTTCATGAATAAATACTCCATCGCTTTTTTTATTGTTGCCGCGCTGGCCGGACTATTATTAACGCCTCAACGGAAGCTTCTTTTATCAAAATATTTTTTTTCAGGTGGTGTCCTTGGGCTACTAATAATTTTTCCAAATCTTCTGTGGCAGTATAATCACAACTGGCCGCTGGTTTCACACATGACAGAGCTTAATAAACATCAGTTTGTAAATGTTTCTGAGATTGGTTTTATTATAGATCAGGTGATGATGAACCTGCCTGGAGTAATAGTGTGGGGTGCCGGACTCCTTGCTGTGTTATTTATAAAGGCATTAAAACCATACCGTTCAATAGGTTACCTGTATTTATCGGTGCTTTTGACTATTTTGCTGTTAAACGGCAAATCTTATTATACGCTTGGCCTGTATACCATGCTTTTTGCAATTGGTGGTTATGTGTTGGAAAAATATGCACATCCTGTGATGCAATATGCTGTTCTGGGCCTGATGCTTTTAATTTCCCTTCCATTGATTCCGTTCAGCCTGTCTGTGCTTGATTATCCTGGTCTTGCTGAATATTCTGAACCAATAGCAAAATTCACCAATCGATGGGAAGACGGAAAGGTACATGCCATCCCACAGGATTTCGCAGATATGACAGGTTGGCAGGAACTGGCTGAGGCAACAACAGGTTTATATCAATCCATTCCTGATGAGGAGAAAAAAGAGACCGCTATTTATGCCGAAAATTACGGGCAGGCCGGTGCAATTGTTTTTTATGGAAAGAAAATAGATCTTCCTGAGCCCATAAGCTTTAGCGACAATTTTCTTCTTTGGGCACCGGATAGCCTGACCGCAAATAAACTCATTTATGTCAATCATGAACTTGGCGACATAAAGCATTTATTCAAATACCATCATTTGATCAGGGAGATTAACAATCCTTTTTTTAGGGAGAATGGCTTAAAAGTTTATTATTGCAAAGATCCCGTCGTAGATTTTCATGCTTTTTACAATTCTAAAGCTTATGAATTAAAGGAGCGGTATCGATAATTGCGGAGCTATTGTTTTCAAATTTATATAGATAACTGCTTCATTTCATAGCCGGTTGGATTTAAATAAAAAATTAATAATGTTTGTAATATTAACAATGTTAATTATATTTGCATTGTTAATTTATATATCATGAAAAACAAAGAAATCCAGGAAAGACGAATGCGGGGCTATTTTATCGATGCCACCAAAGAGATATTAAAAGGTGAAGGAATCCGAAGTGTGAATGTAAGGAATATAGCGGATAAGGCTGGCTATTCCT
>CAZZBU010000050.1:0-16930 GCA_964652315.1 uncultured Bacteroidales bacterium | reverse complement strand
GAAGGAATCCGAAGTGTGAATGTAAGGAATATAGCGGATAAGGCTGGCTATTCCTATGCCACCTTATACAATTATTTTAAGGATGTAAAAGATCTAATCTTTTATTGTGTAGAAGACTTTTATAAAGAAATGGAAGAATATGCTGAAACGCAATCCAAAAATCTACCCGATGGATTGGAAAAATTAAAATCAAAACTGATTTCCTATGTACATTATTTTGTGGAATACCCGGGTATTTTTGAGTTGTTTTTTCTCGAGCGCCTTGGTGATTTGGGTCAAAAGCGTGAAACCCTGGATGTGATAACATCGGGCATGGATCGTCTGTGTGATGCCGATTGGCAATATTGCATCGAGAATAACAGGTTTTCAGAAAAGCAGGCTGAATTTGCAAAGAAAACCTTGCGGGTAGCCCTGCCCGGTATGCTTCTTATCTATTTAAACAGGCTTACTCCGCAGGATTATAACCATTTTAATGAGCAGGTGAAGGAATTTTTAGATAACGTGCTGAATACCTTAGAGGAGAATTAAGTTTTTACCCCGGAAAAAATGTGCTCTTAATTATTTTCTTTCACCACGCCGGGCATTGGCAGCATGAATCTTACCCCCTTCCCAGGTAACCCCCGATTTTCGTTTTCGGAAAGGAGAGTTATTCATGCTCCAGCCCCTTGTTTTTGATTCACCAGGCTTGAGGTGTTCTTCTTTCTTTTCTTTGTTTCTGTAAGATTCGATGATTGCATCAAGCTTTTTATTTTCCTTGTACCTGTTGATAAGGATAAGTGGAACAAAAAGAATAAAAAGCGATGCTGCCCCGGCAATGAAATAATACGTGTTGTTTTCAAAATTAAGCGCGAAACCCAACAAGCCTGTCAGTATCAGTAATACACCTCCTATACCGGAAATATAAGTTATGATTCGCATATTTGTATAATTAAGATTGTTGATATTTTTTATTTTTCACAATTAATATGATTATAAATGCTCTGGCCACTATGAAAGTTAGCCAGGCCAACAGGGGACCAATAAGAGCCATTTTGAGTCCACCACTCAGCAGGAAAGGAGCCACATCACCGGCGGCTGCAACATTGTCGAAAGCTTTGATAAGGCCTATGGTTCTTCCCAAATATCCCCAAGCAATAACAAACCATCCAATGGACGCAATCAGCTCTTTGGTTTTTAGCAGGTCATTCTTTTTAACCCCCTGATGAACAAAATTACGATGGTAACGAGAAGAATTAAAATCGGATAGGTAATGAATACACCACCATCTTTTAGTATTTGAGTAATTCCAGGCATGATTATTATTTTTATTGGTTAATATTCCAAATGTAAATAATATGTCAATGCTTCATAAAGAATTGAGATGAAAAACCTTATCCATGCCTTAAATTACATGTTTTGGTTGTTATATGACAATTCTGTAAAATCAGTTTGAATGCCATTTTATATATTGAGAGCATTGGTGATTATTTAAAAATACATTTAAAAGATAAAACTGTGATTACCCGAGAAACCATTTCCAACATCGAAGCCAAATTGCCGGTACAATCGTTCATAAGGGTTCATCGTTCATATATTGTTTCCATAGCCTGTATTGATTCCTATACCAGTGAGGATATTCAAATCGGACCAAAAGAAATTCCGATTAGCAGAAATTATAAAAAGGAAGTTTTGGAATTGCTTAGCAAGGAATAGGACAGGTTTATGTTTATTATTGAAGAAAGTGTTCCTCATATGATGGAATCCACTGTGAAAATTTTCTACATTTTTTGAAAGCCAATTGTTTTAATTCATTTAATATAAGAGTGTTATAAAAACCGGTGATGTTGCGATAGGAATGGCATAATATTCATAATGAAATTACTGATTATAAAAATAAATTTGAATTAAAACATGTTGTTTATGAAAACCTTAGTAAAAAAACTTGGATTAACTACAGTAATCATGCTTGCATTTCTTGCAGGTTGTAACCAACAACAAACCTCAGAAGTTAAAGAGGAGAACAAAGATGCTATGCAGGATCTGCGGGAGGATATGAAAGATGTACAGGAAGAAGTAAATGAAGCAATGAACAATGAGCCGGATGGCTTTGAACGAAAAGTGGAAGCTGCACTTGATAAGTTTGAGGAGCGGGTGGAAGCTTTTGAAGAAAAAGCTGAAGAAACCGGTGAAGAAATTGATATGGAAACCCGTGAGCATCTTAATAGTCTTAAAACACAGGAAGATCAGTTACGCGCCGATTTAGATAGATTTGGTCAGCAAACTGAGGCTAACCTCGATGAATTAATGTCGGATATAAGAGTTAATCTTAAAAAGTTTGAACAGGATCTTGATCGATTAGCAAAAGACAAGAACTGATTCAGCTACATTAATTTAGAAATAATTGATTATTCTTCGGACTTAAAGTCACAAATACACAAAGAAACGGCGACCGGCCACAATGGATAAAAGCTTCTTCTGAGTGTATTTGTGATTCTATATTTTATCCAACCAATAGCCCAGTCCCTGCATAATCATGTCGATGGCGATGGTTCCGGCGATTAGCGCGGTTATTCGACCGGCCACTTCAAAATACCGTTGTACCAGCCTTTCCTTTTTATGATGGATTTTATCATGCGCATATTTAAGCAGGATAATGATGGAAAGAGAAAAGAATACCGTAGTAAAAATGGCAGCTACAGCCATGAGTTTTTCAAGTTGTTGGCCAATGACCACACTGTAGCTGATGGTACCGGGACCGATGAGTATGGGCATGGCAATTGCACCGGCAATGTGTTTTGACTCGCCCCGTAAATCTTCAATAGCCGAACCACCTTTAAAAATAAACTGCAATCCGATGAGTAGAAACACGATTCCACCAAAAATCTGAAATGATGCAAATTCAGCCTGGATTAAATTTTCAAAAATAACATCGCCTAAAATTGCAAAGAGGCTGAAAACTCCAAAACTGATAAATCCTGCTCTGAGTAAAACATTTTTAAACTCAGAAAAGGATAATTTTTTAATGGCATCAATTAAGTAAACTACCACCAAAAACGGATTGAGCAATACCAATAAAAACAATGCTGAATAAATTATTTCAAGAAGCATATTTTAATCGTTTATTATCTGCTGCAAAAATAGATAGAGTACACCCCTATCTTAATGATATTTGATTTCTTCGCTAAATATTGTTTCAAACAGGAACGGAGCAAATTAGTTATTATTATTGAATGGGTTTGGTTGATTCTGCTTACTTACATCTTTCAAAAAGCGCATGTATGTTACTTGAGCCTCACATCAAGTTCATTGCCTTTTATAACATAACAATCTTCAGAACATACGTCTGAAACCAGGGTTGTACGCACCCTTGTTTCATCTATGGCAATGATAGTACGGTCTTCAAATTCGTATTTCGCTTCCACAGAATAACTCATATCTGTAGCCACGATAATATCATCAATATAAGATGTATACGCCGTATCAATCCAGTCTACATTGCCCTTGTCAGCTTCACCCCGGTATAAAACAAAAGGGACTTTATCAATGCCATCCTCGAAACTAAAATGAATGATCAAGTTGAAACTATCAGGTTCAGGGTAATAGCATTCGGTGCAGTCAACACTTAAGGTCACATCTTCACATCCCTGGTGGATTATAACAATTACGAATGTTATTAGCATGATGAATGTGCCTGATATTATTTTTTTTCTCATAATTTGATGCTTTTTTATTGATTGATCCAATTAACCTGTTTCCGTTTAAATTTGCTCTGTTCAAGGTCGAACCGTATATTAAACTGAAGATTAAAAAAATGGGGGCTGAACCCTTCCAAATCCAGATCCATATAAGCGTAATTGAATTTAGTGCTTGTCCTGCTCCTTTGGCTGATTATTCCAAGGGAAGGCACCAGAGAGAGCCTTGGATCAGGATCCTGGATGTAGCCTTTGTAATCGACAAAGGCAAAGGCTCCTGAAGCTCCCACGGATAAAAATATTTCCCTGTCGAATTCGGGTGAAAAGAGAAAGAATGGTTTTTCCAGCCCCGCCATGAATATGTTGCGAAGCTCCCAGAACTGATAAAAGAGCGCTGATTCTTCTTCAACCAAAACCCGTGTTCTGAATGGCCTGATAAGCCAGTCGGCCGTCAGGTTGAATTTGTATTTCCGTTCATAAAACCGCAGGTTTAGCCCAAGATAAAAATCGTCGGCGCTAAAGGATGTTTGTGCACCCAATTGCCATTCGTTGATGCTTGGATACATGTTTTTTTTGGCACCATGTTCGAGCAGGAGTTCTTTAATGCTGTCATTATGATTGCTTTTAGCTATGGTATAAGGCGTTTCAGCGTAGGTAATTCTAGTATTTACATCAGCTCCTTTGCGCAAGAGCTGTTTTGTAATGATGATATTATTGTTCCTGACAGCCTGTGCAAGGGGATTAACCCCGGAGTTATTTGAAAGATTTACATCCGCATTAAAATCCAGCAATATCGAAACGATATCATCAAAATTTTGTTGGGTAGCAATTAATAGTGGTGTGTTGCCCTTATGGTCAGCATGGTCAGGTTTTGCTCCGTTCTGCAAGAGCAACAAAGCAATGGAAGAGTTTCCGGCGTAAACGGCATGCATCAACGCGGTATTTCCGTTTTTGTCTTCCGTTTCCAATGCGGCATCGTAATATAAAAGCATATCTGCCATAACAAAATACCCGTATCCAGCAGCATACATAAGCGGGGTAACACCGCTGGCATCGCCTTTGTTGATATCAGCTCCTTTGCGTATTAGCAGCTCCGCTATTTCAATCTGGTTAAATACGGTTGCACCCAAAAGAGCTGTAAGGCCATCCTGCGGTTCCATTTCTAATTTGGCACCCTGTTCAATCAGATATTCAGCCACTTCATGGTGGCCTTTTTGAGCAGCATACATTAATGGGGTAACTCCGTCAAAGGTAGTGGTATTTATATCAGCTCCTTTTCGAATAAATGATTTTACATCATCGAGCCTGCCTTTATCTGCAGCTACCAGAAGGTTAAAATCCGGATCACCGCTAATGTAATCCGAGGTATCTGGTTTTTCAATAATTATAAACTGTGCGTTTATTGCAACAGGAACCAAAAACAGGCTTATTGCCAATATTAATTGATGAACCGGTTTTTTCAAGATTGAAAAGTTTAATCATTAAGGGTTTATTCGCCTTACCTTACAAATATCAGACAAAAAATGTGGAATAAACAAGATTTTTTTCAGTTCGTCGTTGAGACGCACGACCGTATGGCCCAACCAGATTAGAAATAAAATTCATTTCATTCCCCAATATTCAACCTTTTTATCAGATCTCATGAATGGGTTTAAAACCATCGCCAATAATCTCATTGGCGTTAAAAACTGTCATAAACGCATTTGGATCTATGGTTTTTATATATTCCTGCAGGGCAACCAGTTCACGTCGGTTGACATTGGTATAAATTACCTTTCGCTCCTCATTGGTATACATACCTATTCCATTCAAAAGAGTACCTCCCCGGTCGAGGTCGTACAATATTTTTTCTCTGATTTTTTCATACTGGTCAGATATTATGAAAGCTGCTTTTCCATAATTTACCCCTTGCAAAGTGGTATCAATGACTCTGCCGGTAATGTAAATCACTATCCATGAGTACAGGGGTATTTTCCAGTCGCGAAATACTACCAGGCCAAACAGTACAATGATTGAATCTACGTAAATAAGCACCTGTCCCGGAGGTAATTTGGTGAATTTGGCAAAAATCATGGCGATAATGTCCGAGCCTCCGGAGGTTGCTTTGGATTTGAAAATGAGTCCCAGCCCAAAACCAATCATCACTCCTCCAAAAACTGATGCCAGTACCGGATCATCTTTTACCAGGGGTTCGGTACCATAAAAGTATGTGATTCCGTCAATAAAAAAAGATGACAAAATAAAACCCACAATAGTTTTTATGCCGAATTTTGGCCCCAATACCCGGATACCGATGTATGTTAGGGGGATATTTAATATTAATCCAAACAAACCCACCGGAAACCCTTCAGGGGCAAATGAAAACACACCTTTGGTAAGGTAGTGCACGACGATGCCAATGCCATATACTCCGCCGGGGACAATTCTATAAGGGGTTATGAACAATACATACCCAAGGGCAAGAATTAAAGAGCCAAAAAGGATGAACGCATAGGAACGCAAGCTGTCGCGTTGCAAGATGCTTTTTCCAGGTTTTATACGCATAATTCCAATGGTTTTTTTTTGATTTAAAAGAAATGTTGCTTTTTTTTGATTTTCGGGACGTCTCACTTTGTGTGACATCCTGGATAATTCCGGGCAAAAATATATGGGAAATATTGTTTGAGCAATGATAATTGTGGTATTTATATTGAATTCAGCTAACATTTTTTACATGCCTCCTGTTATATCCTTTTATAAAAAAAAGTATTTATTTTACCTGAAACCTAATTTATAATATTAATGGCTAATAATATTTCGTCGCGGAAGAAATTTGGTACAGCTGCGGTATTTTTTACCGCTATTTCCACTATTCTTGGTGCAATTCTGTTTTTACGTTTTGGATTTGCCGTGGGTACCCTTGGTTTTTTTGGGGTTTTTCTTATCATCATCATTGGGCATCTTGTTACTATTCCTACGGCTCTGGCGATTTCGGAAATTGCTACAAATCAACGTGTGGAAGGAGGAGGGGAGTATTTTATTGTGTCGCGTTCATTCGGGCTGAATATTGGTGCTACCATTGGTATTTCCCTGTTTTTTTCGCAGGCCATTAGTGTAGCTTTTTATATCATAGCTTTTACCGAAGCATTTACACCACTGTTTGAATATGTTAAGAACACCTGGGATTTTATTCTTCCACGGCAGGCCATCAGTATTCCCAGCATGATTCTTTTATCGCTGCTTATTCTCAAAAAAGGCGCTAACATGGGTGTAAAAACCCTGTATGTGGTTGTGGCTATCCTTTTTTTTTCATTGCTCATGTTCTTCCTTGGGAAGCCAGAAACTGACCTCAATACCAGCATGTGGTTTTTCCATAATGACATTGATAGCGGAGATGAGTTCTTCTATGTGTTTGCCATCATTTTCCCTGCCTTTACCGGTATGACTGCTGGAGTAGGCCTTTCGGGTGACCTGAAAAATCCCAGAAAAGCCATTCCATTAGGTACAACCATGGCAACCATATCAGGAATGGTTGTATATATGTTTGTAGCCTATAAATTGACAATATCTGCTACTCCGGAAAATTTGATCAACAATCAGCTGGTACTCTCAGATATTGCTATCATGGGGCCCATTGTAATACCACTTGGACTTGCGGCATCGACCCTTTCATCGGCTATAGGCTCCATTATGGTTGCACCCCGTACCCTGCAGGCCCTTGGGCTTGATAGATCCTTCCCTTTGAGAAAATTCAATATTCTGATGGCCAAGGGCAGGGGAGAAACAAAAGAACCTTACAATGCCACCTTAATCACCTCAGCCATAGCAATGGTTTTTGTTATCCTTGGAGATGTAAATGCTGTGGCACAAATTATTTCCATGTTTTTCATGGTAACTTACGGTTCGCTTTGCCTTATTTCTTTTCTGTACCACTTTGGTGCTGATCCATCTTATCGTCCCTCTTTTCATTCAAAATGGTATATCTCATTGCTGGGATTTGTTATGTGTGTCTGGCTAATGTTCAGGATTAATACGGCTTATGCTATTCTAGCTGTCATATTAATTATAATTATTTACCTGTTAATCAGTAATACACATAAGGATCGAAGGGGCATGCAGGATATTTTTATCGGAGCGATCTTTCAGCTTAGTCGTAACCTGCAGGTTTTTCTGCAAAAATCAAAAAAAGCATATACCAAAAATAAGTGGCGTCCGTCAGCAGTATGTATTTCAAAAGATTCATTTGAACGAGGCACTGCCTTTGATTTACTCAACTGGATTTCTTCAAAATATGGTTTTGGAACTTACATTCATTTGATTGAAGGATATTATTCCAGGTCGAAATCTGAAGAAGCCAAAGAGGTGTTGGAAAAACTCATCAGCAGAAGTGAGAAAAAACATTCCAGAGTGTACATCGATACCATTATATCACCATCATACACTTCGGCTATTGCCCAGATAATACAGCTTCCGGGAATATCAGGTATGGAGAACAACATGGTGATATTTGAATATGATAAGGAAAATCCTGAAAACCTCACGCAGATAATTGAAAACTACTCCCTGACCCGGGCAGGGGATTTTGATGTCTGCATCCTGGGTTCATCACGCAAACAAATATTTTATGAGAATGGCATTCATGTATGGATTCGCAGCTACGATTATGAAAACTCTAATTTAATGATTTTGCTGAGCTATATTATCCTGGGTCATCCGGATTGGCGAAAAGGTGTGATTAAGATTTTCGATCTCACTACTCAGGAGAATATGGATAAATCGCGGGAAGAGCTGCTGAACATTATCGAAACCGGCAGGCTGCCTATTTCACCCAATCATATCGAGATTATTAAGGTAGAGGAATCTGTCAACCCCAAAAACCTTATCAATGAAAAATCAGCTGAAGCAGGGCTTACTCTTGTGGGTTTCAGAGGCGAACAGCTAAAGCATAAAGGAAAGGAACTTTTTAGCGGATACGATGAACTTGGAAACATCCTTTTTGTTAACTCGTATAAACAGAAAGAAATTGAATAAAAATCAAGTGGTTAGCATAAGGCAAAATAAATTTGAGTTTTTTACGGCATTTGCTTGTTTTTAAACTTTGAGTTTTTATAATTTTAGGCCGTGACAGTAAAACATAAAAGTACTATTAAGCAAAGCGAAATTATAATGGGAAAAAAAAGGATTGTAAAAGACTATAATCTTCTGCCTGAAGATGTTATTAACAAAGTGAAATATGAATACCCGGAAGGTTTTTCCCAAAACCTTGTGCAATACACCAACTCTGAAGGTAAACTTGTTTCGGCGTTACCTTTTGAAACAGAAGATATTTATTACCTCATCCGGATGACAGAAGAAGAAGCAGAACGTATCATAGAAGAAGATGATGATTACAATGATGACGGACAGTTAAGAGATGACTTTTCACTTGATGGTCTCGATGCTGATGCCATTGCAGACGAAGATGAAGATTAAATAAAAAAGAGGCACCTGATTGCTCAAATACCTCTCTTTAATCATTGTCCCTTTTTCGAAATCAAATTTCCAGTGAGTTAAAAGATTTCCCTTCAGCCACAATTGAAACGGATTTTTCCCCAACATTGAATGAAACAACCTTGTTATCCGGAGATTCATTGACATAAATAATTACAACCTTGTCATCCGGTGTTTTAAATGCCAGGATATCCTCATCACTGGTTTCCAGTTTATGACTGCCGGCACCAACAAAATGTGTCAAATGTTTAAACAGGTGATATTCCGGATTAAAGGTTACTTCCTTTGTTTCAGAGTTCACTGTAATCAGTGAATTCTGTTTCCATCCCCACTGGCTTTTGCCTGTTTCATTCAAAATCAGGTTCCAGTACAAATAGGAGTTTGCACCGTTGTTCAGATAATGTTTAATCAGGTTCCAGGTATATTCGGCTGCAGACCAGTCATTCGAACCATCACCACACTCTGTTTCAGTTTGCATGAGGTCCATTTCAGGATATTTTTCATTGACTTTGGGAATAGCCTCTTTACCGGCCCATTGAAACCCAACCCCGTCAATGTACTTTGAGGCTTCTTTATCCTGCAAAACAACATCAACATGTTCAATAAAAGGGCGCTCAACCGTACCATACCATAGTTCCAGATCCGGAAAATTTGAATCCAGGGCTGGCCCCAGATAGTTGCCCATGAAAATGGCGAGATCTTCAGGCGTCCAGATGCAACTGGGGAAATTCTGACAGGAGTTTGGCTCGTTCTGTACATGCACCGCATAAACATCAATTCCCTGATCACGATAGTTATCCACGTACTTAACAAAATAATCTGCATAAGCCTTTAGGTATGGCTCTTCCATTATAAACTGAGTAACACCTTCCTGGCCAGCTCCTTCGGGTGTCAAATCATTAACCACATCGGGCCGGCAGGCATAATGATTGTTTGTTTTCATCCAGGCCGGCGGGCACCATGGCGAACCCCATACCTTAAGTTGGGGATTGTATTCCATGGCCATCTTAATATAAGGAATCAAGGTTGTTTTATCCCGCTCAATATTAAAATGCTCCATGGCAAAATCCCCGGGAGTGTCGTTCAACGAATACCAGCTACGGGCATAATCATTTGCACCAATGGGCATGCGGCAAATATTAAAATTAAAACCATTGCCAGGCTCAAAGAAGGCTTGCATAATAGAATCCTGTATTTCAGGTTCCACCAATTGCAGCGCGTCCCAACCCAGTTCATTAAAGCAACCTCCAAAGCCAAAGATTTCCTGATGTGTTTTTTCAGGATAAATATCAAAGGATTCGTCGATGTGGTTTCCATCCACAGCAACAACCGGAGCGGATTTTTGAACCCACCGGTTATCATCAGTAGATACCACCCAGGTGTAATTTTGTGGTTTATTGCATGCCGTAAGCACCAACAAACCACTTATTATAACTTTATTCCAAAAAGAGAAAGACATTATTCTTATTTTATGTTTATTATTCTTTATTCAATACAAAGGTATCCGTAATTCCGTCAGCTGAACTTGAGCCAACAAAAACAGTGAAATCTCCCGGTTCAGCAACGAACTCCAATGCGTCATTATAAAATGACAAATCTTCACGCGAAAGCTTAAAATCAATGCGGATAGTTTCGCCTTTTTCAATGAATACTTTTTCGAATCCTTTTAGTTCTTTCACAGGCCGTGTAACGCTGCCAACCATGTCCCGGATATAGAGCTGAACCACTTCATGACCATCATAGTTGCCTGTATTTTCAACCTCCACGCTTATGTTAAGTGTATCATTCCAGTTCATCATATTGGTATTTAACTGTAAGTTTCGGATATCAAATGTGGTATAGCTAAGGCCGTATCCGAACGGAAACAACGGATCGTTTTCAATATCGATGTAACTGGAGGTAAATCCACCTTCCTGACCAAGGTAGGGACGACCTGTATTTTTATAATTATAATAATTAGGTACCTGACCCAAGGCCCGTGGGAAAGTAACCGGGAGTTTTCCTGAGGGATTGAAATCACCAAAAACCACATCAGCAATGGCATTGCCGGCCTCTGAGCCCAGTAACCATGTTTCAAGGATTGCAGGAAGGTTTTCAGCTTCCCAGTTGATGATAAGGGGGCGACCGTTCATCAGTACCAGCACTATATTTTTATTGGCTTCATAGATTTCTTTAATGAATTCATGCTGCAATCCGGGCAGGTCAATGTTGGAGCGGCTCCGGGCTTCCCCACTCTGGTAAGCATCTTCACCAACAGCCAACAGCACTACATCGGCAGCTGCAGCAGTACGTTTGGCTTCAGCAAAGCCACTACGATCGGTTTCATTAACAATGACCGGTGACATGAATCCACGCTCATCGTTAAGGTTCAATCTGTAACCTTCGCTATACAATACATTGGTATTAGGACCAACCGCGTTTTTCACGCCTTCCAGCAGGGATACAGCACTGAAAGCTTCGCCTTGCGAACGCCAGTTGCCAATAGGGGCGTCTTTATGGTCGGCCAGAGGGCCAATTACAGCAATGGTACGGGTATTTTTATCAAGAGGTAAAAGTTGATTTTCGTTTTTCAGCAGCACAATGGATTTTTTGGCCACATCACGAGCTGCTGCCATGTGATCCGGATGTCCGAGCAATTCCTTTTCGCGTGCTTCATCGCAGTATTTAAAGGGATCATCAAACAACCCCAGCTCAAATTTCACACGTAAAATCCTGCGTACGGCATCGTCTATCAGGCTTTCATCAACCTCTCCGTTCTCAACCAGTTCCTTGAGGTTACGAAGGTATGCATTGGATTCCATGTCCATATCGCTACCTGCCTCAACAGCTATTTCAGCAGCTTCTTTGAGATCTGTTGCAAAACCGTGGGCAATCATTTCTCCGATAGAGCCCCAGTCAGAAACCACAAAACCGTTAAATCCCCATTTTTCTTTTAATATATCGCGTTGCAGATATTCACTACCTGTGGCAGGTACACCGCCAATTTCATTAAAAGCATTCATAAAGGTTGCCACATTGGCTTCATATACTGCAGCCTTGAAAGGAGGAAGGACTAAATTGTGCAGGGTATGCTTCGAAATATCCACAGTATTATAGTCACGTCCTGCCTCGCTAAAGCCGTATCCGGCAAAATGTTTGGCACAGGCCGCCAGGGTATTTACTTCTGAAAGATCTTCTCCCTGAAACCCATTAATTCGGGCAACAGCAATTCTTGATCCCAGATAAGGATCTTCACCTGCACCTTCCATAACACGTCCCCAGCGTGGATCACGTGAGATGTCAACCATTGGGGCAAAAGTCCAGTGTTGTCCGGCTGCTGATGCCTCAATAGCAGCTATGCGGGCTGATTTTTTTATGGCATCCAAATCCCAGCTTGAAGCCTCACCAAGGGGAATGGGGAAGATGGTCTTAAACCCATGAATAACATCATGACCAAAAATAAGAGGAATACCCAGCCGGCTGTTGTTCACGGCCAGTTCCTGCATGGCACGGGTGGATTCAACATACAATACATTAAGCATTGAACCAACATGTCCCTGTGAGACCATTTCATACCGTTCCTTATTATAACTGTCATCAGGTACAGGGCCTGTTACATCCCAGCTTCCGTTATACTGGTTCATCTGCCCGATTTTTTCATCCAGGTTCATCAGGCTTAGTACGGAATCTACTTTTTTATCAATAGCATCATCGGTTTTATCTGTTTTTTCACCGGTGGGACCACAAGCAATAACACCGGTTATCAGGGTCATTGCTAAGATTAAGTTTTGAATTTGTTTCATATGTCTGCAAGTTAAATATTGATTTATGCTTTAAAGTACAAATTAACAATGAAATCTTTAACTATCCATGAAAAAAATTAAATAACGCAACAACAATAAAAAAAGGCCGCCACCCGAATTCCGGAATGACGGCCTTTTCTCCCTGTCAACCAACTCAACCTAAATAATAATACTAAAAACCTAACTATACTTACTATGAAAACTGTTTATTAATTAAATATACGCATATATTGGCTTTTTGTTCAAGGTGACTATATTGATTTTTATTACTCTGTTTTGATGATTTTGATCATTTTTTTTAAGGTGGTTGTATTGTTTGTTTTGTTTAACACGTTTGTTTATTGGTGATTATGTGTATTGGTATTCTTTAATGTTATATGCATCAGACAGACCTAATTTTGTAGTAAATAATAAAATAAGCATATTTATCTGTTAAAATTAGCTTAAATTTATAAATTATGAACTTTTCTGTTTTTTCACGCAATGTGATGTTATTTCTTTTTCTGTCATCCTTCAATCTGATAGCACAGGATGCTGCTAAACATAAGGGATATATTTTTAAGACCGAATCTGAGGTAAAAGTAACCCCGGTTAAAAACCAATTCCGTTCAGGTACCTGTTGGAGCTTTTGTACGGTTTCTTTCCTTGAATCAGAGATATTACGACTGGGAGGGCCGGAATACGATCTATCCGAAATGTGGTCTGTACGTCATTCTTATGAAGACAAAGCAGCGCGTTATGTACGCATGCATGGGAAAATGAATTTTGGTGGCGGTGGTGCTACCAACGATGTTACCGATGTGTTCAGGAAATACGGCTATGTACCTGAACAGGCATACGGGGGGCTGACTATTGGTGAGGACAAACATGTGCATGGTGAGATGGACCATGTGCTTAAGGAGTATATTGATGGGGTTGTTGAGAATAAAAACCGCAAACTGACTCCGGTTTGGGACAAAGGACTGGATGGCATTCTGGATGCTTACCTTGGAGTAAAACCTGAGTCTTTTGAATACGAAGGAGAAACCTATACACCGGAATCCTTTGCAGCTTCACTGCCCATCAATATAAATGATTATGTATTGATAAGTTCTTTTACCCATCATCCTTTTTATGAGCAATTTATTATGGAAGTTCCTGACAACTGGTCGTGGGGCATGATGTATAACCTGCCCCTGGATGAGATGATGGAAGTAATGGTTCATTCTCTGGAAGAAGGGTATTCCATATCCTGGGCCTCCGATGTAAGTGAAAAAGGTTTTTCATGGACCAATGGGATAGCCATTGTCCCTGATGCTGAGAAGCCGGACCTGAGCGGAACTGAGAGGGAACGCTGGGAAAAATTAACTGATTCGGAGAAAGCATCGGAATTATACTCATTTGATGAACCGGTTGCTGAAAAATCCATTAGCCAGGAAATGAGGCAAGAAGCATTCGATAATTATTCCACTACCGATGATCACGGCATGCATATCACAGGGTTGGCTGTTGACCAGGAAGGCACAAGATTTTTTAAGGTGAAAAACTCGTGGGGAACATCCAATCCCTTTGACGGATACCTGTATGCCTCCGATGCTTTTGTACGCTATAAAACCATTTCAATAATGGTGCATAAGGATGCGATTCCAAAGAATATCCGGCAAAAGTTAGCGCTTTAATCGATTAGTTTTTTCTTTACAATATCTGATTGTCCCGTTGGAAAAATTCATCAATTATGAATAAAATCTGGCGGGACATTTTTTTATAGATTTTTATCACCTCACCAGTCTGGTCTTGTTCATTTTATAACTTTTTTTGTGAACCTTTTTCATTTGTTGGGGTTTAGAATGAGATTGTTATGATTGGAGAAAAAAAAAGATATGGTATTTTTTTGAGGCCGAAAACAACTTATCTGCCTGTTATTATTCTTTTTGTTTTTTCAACAACCTTACTGTCAGTAGATTCAGTGCGATATGATTTTTTATCTGTTAACTATTCCGAATCCACCTCCTTTATTGCGGAGCAAGAAACAGAGATTATTCTTACTTTTTCGGATGATAAAACTGTCGTTACGGCAGTTTGGGAAGAAGTTATTTACATATGTTCTATTAATAATCTTGCTGAATACCTTTACGAGATACCAACCCCTCCTCCTGAGATTGTTAAATTAATTAATAATCTGCACTTTAAATTCTGAATTATAACCATAAATAGACATTGTTAAAATCGATAAACCATGGTACAAATGAAAAAAAATGAAAAAAGCTTGAATCTGGCACTGTATATTATTGGATTATTCTTAGTGTTTTCCGTTAGCTCGTGTCAGGTAGCAACTGACAAGGGTACTGATGTGAGTGAACAGTCCGGTGAGCAGGTGATTATTGATGTTGAAACCAGGGAGTCGCAGGCAGCCATGACGCCTCAAAATTCTCTTGATGCCTTAAAGTCAGGTAATGAGAGATATACCAATGGTAACATGCATGAGCGTGATTTTATAGAACAGGTTAAGGCTACGGCAGATGGACAGTATCCGCACGCTGTTGTTTTAAGTTGTATTGATTCCCGCATCCCGACGGAGATAGTATTTGATCAGGGGGTAGGTGATATCTTTAACGCCCGTATAGCTGGTAATTTTGTGAATGATGATATCCTTGGCAGCATGGAATTTGCCTGTAATGTGGCCGGATCAAAACTTATCGTTGTGCTGGGACACACCTCATGTGGTGCCGTGAAGGGCGCATGTGATGATGTTGAATTGGGTAAGTTAACACAAATGTTGGAAAAAATAGAACCTGCAGTTGAAGCCGTGGAAACACCGGAGGATGAAGCCCGGAATTCCTCAAATATTGCTTTTGTAGATGAAGTGGCCAGGAAAAATGTTGACTTTACCATTGAAGATATCCGCAAAGGCAGCGAAGTGCTTAGTGAGATGCACGATAACGGTGAGATTGATATCGTCGGAGCCATGTACGATATTAAAACCGGAAAGGTTGAGTTTTTTTAAAGATAAACCGGTTTGATAATAGCTGAGCGTTGAATATGTGAATAGCGTCCTTAGATGATGAATAGGTACTGATCAGATACCAGGGGTGGGTGCGCGTCAAGCCCTGCCCCTGAATTCTCTAATGCATACGGTATCCCGCTGTAATACGGTACTATTTATTGCTGGATATCTTTTTCTTAAAAATAAAACCGACATAAGAAGAGTAACCCCTGATTACTGCCAAATATGAACTATTCTTATTATCATGGGTTAACCTGTGTGTTATTGATAAAAAAGCTGTGATACATTTTTAAGGTATCACGGGAAGGATACCCAAGAATCGGAGCTATGAATGTTGAAACCGGAAATTCAAAAACCAAAATAACCCCAAAACAATCACTGGAAAGTTTGAAAGCAGGTAATAAACGGTACCTTAACGGCAACATGCTGAAACATAACTATATGGAGCAGACGCGATCGACGGCCAATAGACAACATCCACATGCTATTGTACTGAGTTGCATTGATTCACGTATTCCTACTGAAATAATTTTTGATCAGGGTATTGGTGATATCTTCAATGCGCGTATTTCAGGCAATTTTGTGAATATCGACATTCTTGGCAGCATGGAATATGCTTGCAAGCTTGCAGGTTCAAAACTCATTCTAGTTATGGGTCATACCTCATGTGGTGCAATTAAGGCTGCCTGCGACGGGGTTGCACTGGGCAATATAACACCCATGCTTGAAAAAATAAAGCCTGCCGTTGAATCTGTAAATACAGCCGCAGGTGAGGTTCGCAATTCATCCAACATGGTCTTTGTTAATGATGTTGCAAGGAAAAATGTAGTCCTGGCAATTGATTCCATCCGCAAAGCCAGTGTTCTACTTGATAGAATGTACAATGATGGTGAGATTGATATCGTAGGTGCTATATATGATGTTAACAACGGACGGGTAGAGTTTTTTAAGCATGAGAAGTAAAGGTTTGATGTCCGGGGAGAGGTGAGGGGAAAGGTGAACCGTGATCGGTAGGAAGTAAAAAG
>CAZZBU010000049.1:22649-25548 GCA_964652315.1 uncultured Bacteroidales bacterium | reverse complement strand
AGTATATAAACAGGCCATTTTCCATTCGGAGAATGGCCTTTTTGCTTTCAGGCATTGCTTCAAAAAGTATATGGAATTTTTAGAAGACAGCAATGCTGACAGCCAAAAAATAAAATGGTGCATGGAAATGATTCACCGTTGCCAGCGCTAGGGGGTTATTTTTTCCTTGAAACGCTCCGGCATAGCTGCAATTTTATTTGTGGTATAATCAAAAAATGTGATGCCGGTTTTTATACGGGCAATTTCATGACCGTTTTCAGCATTATTAATCATGTAATATAAATCAAAACCTAATTTACTAATTTCATCCACAGCAATGGAAATTTTTAGTTTATCGCCATGGTATGCCTGGGATTTATAAATAATGCCGGCATCGGTCATGATGATGCCTTTACCTTCGATGTTTTTTTCGGAGTAGCCCAATGAGTTTAAAAACCTGATGCGTGCTTCATGAACGATTGCCAACACAGCGTCATTAGCCAGGTGACCGCCATAATTGATGTCTGTGATCCTTAATGTAACTTCGGTTTCGAAGATAATTGCCGTGGGAATCTGAATTTTAAGCCGTGCCATTTTTAAATAGGTCTAAAATTGTTATTGGAGCTTTTAGATGAAATGTGTTCAGCCCTGCTTTTTTTGCTCCTTCAATATGCTGAGGGGTATCATCTATGAAAAGCGTCTCATTCGGGCTCAGATTATTCTGCGTTAAAACATACTGGAATATCTCCACATGCGGTTTTCGCATTCCTATTTCATGTGAAAGATACGCTTTTTTAAACAGATTTCTAAATTTTTCTGTGCCGTATACCTGGTCAATGTATTTTGAATACCGTTGTATGTGAATGGCATTGGTGTTGCTTAAAAGAAATATATTATAATGTTTGCCCACTTTTTCAAGCAGATTCAGTCTTTGCCGGGGTAAATCCAGCAACATAGCTGTCCAGGCTTCGTCAATTAATTCATCATCAAGGTCCGCCTGTGTAATGGCACGAAGCTCATTTCTGAATTCAGCGGGCTCAATGGTTCCTGTTTCCAGGTTATCAAACAGATTCGTTTGTTTCAGTTGTGTATACATTTCATCAAACCCTTTCAGCCCTATTTTTTTAAAGGCTTCGATGGACTTGTGGTAGTCAATATTTGAGATTACTCCGCCCCAGTCAAAAATGATGTTTTTGATTTTATCGGCATTATTTATTTTTTCCGGAATTAATTGCATTATTTTTATCGTATAAGATGCAAAAAAACGAAAAACATGGCGAATAAAAAAATTGGTATTATCGGCGGCACAGGATTGGAAGATCCTGATTTATTGAAAAGTCCTCAAGAATTGACTGTCTCAACACCTTATGGCAACCCTTCCTCAGTAATCAGGGAAGGAAAAATTAACGGAGTGAACGTCGCAATTTTATCGAGGCATGGGCTGAAGCACACCATACCTCCAAGTCAGGTGAATAACCGTGCTAATTTGTGGGCCTTGAAAGAGGCTGGTTGTACGGCTATTATCGCTTCAACGGCTTGTGGCAGCCTAAAGGAGGATATTGGCCGGGGTGAATTGGTTATTCTGGATCAGTTTATTGATTTTACCAGGCACCGCTTAATTACCTTTCATGATTCATTTGAACCTGATATATTGCAACACGCTCCTATGGCTGATCCGTTTGATGCCAGCCTGCGCGAAATATTAATACAAAAAGCCGAAGAACTTCATTTGAAGTTCCATCGTCAGGGTACGGTCATTACCATCGAAGGCCCCCGGTTTTCAACCCGGGCGGAATCCAATATGTTCCGGATTTGGGGGGCAGATGTCATTAATATGTCCACCGCACCCGAAGCCATCCTGGCCAATGAGCTTGGTATACCTTATGCCGCTGTTGCCATGAGTACGGATTATGATTGCTGGAAGACCGATGAAGCTGCCGTCACGTGGGAGGAGGTCCTGCGAATATTCAAACTTAACGTGGAAAACATAAAAAATCTGCTGGTTCAAAGTTTAAATAATTTTTAGTAAAACAAGATCTGGAAATATTCAGGAATGCCTTTCAACAATTGGAAGATTACTTAAAAACATTTACAAAATAAACTTTTTTCACATATACATACCAAATGGTATGTTATTACAAAAAATATACGATAATGAAAATTTTAGTGACTGGTGCTACGGGAAATGTAGGGAAAGAAGTATTGTTAAATCTGGCTAAAACAAAGAATGAGGTGTTTGCTGCTGTAAGAAACCCGGAAAAGGTATCCGATAAAATAAATAACGTTCAATACATTGCGTTTGACTTCACAAGATCTGAAACCTATTCAAAGGTTTTAAACGGTACAGATACTATTTTTTTAGTCCGGCCCCCGGCCATTTCGAATATTAAACGAGACATGGGCCCATTTTTATTTGCTTTAAGTAAGTATGGAATTAAAAGAATTGTGTTTTTATCTTTATTAGGTGTTGAAAACAACCCGGTAGTGCCGCATTACACCATTGAGCAGATTATTCTGGAAACCAGGACACCCTATACCTTTCTGCGGGCTGGTTTTTTCATGCAAAACCTCACTACCCTGCATTTGGATGATATTGTAAATGAAAGACATATATATCTTCCGGCAGGCAAAGGGAAAACCAGTTTTGTAGATATTCGCGATATTGCTGCAATAGCATTCAATAGCCTGCTGAATACATCCAAACAAAATGAAACTTTTGATATTACGGGATCAGAAGCTTTAACGTATTATGAAGTAGCTGATATTATGAGTGATGTGTTAAAGAAAAAAATAGAATACAAACCTGCTTCCATTCCGGCATTTTTCTTTCATTTAAAAAGGCAGGGACATAAAACAGCCTTCATACTTGTGGTCATTGCACTTTATACCATAACCCGGATTGGGAAGGCCGGGAGAATTG
>CAZZBU010000049.1:1975-22549 GCA_964652315.1 uncultured Bacteroidales bacterium | reverse complement strand
AAAGTTGCTCCGGAAATACGGTTCGCATTATTCATTGCTGCTATTGTAATTATCGCAGTTGTTGTGTTTTCTGTGTTAGTGTTGAAATAATAGAGCTAAAAACAGGCTGAAAGCAATGGATTACATAACGTCGCGAGATGTCTGCTTGTTCAACAGACAGGCAATATCCAACTACGGTTCAAATATTATACATGAATATATGTGGTTGATCCCAGCGGGACTATCTGGTAGCTTACGAACGCCCGTATTTATCATTCAAGGGGGATAGAGTGAATTGTTGTAAGTGGCATTCCAGGTTTCCCAAGATATTCATTCTAGGTCTACGGCCTGTTTAGGAGGTAATGCTTACTATTAACAGCCACTAAAGTGGCTGCTTATTACCAATAAGCCTCTCTGAGGCTTAAAAATGTAGCATAATAATTGAAAATGGGATTCCTATTTATTTCATTAGAAACCACTAATTTTTAATAAGAATTATGCTTCTTATATTAGTCCCAGCGGGACTATCTGGTAATAAACAGGCGTTTTAACGCCTGTGGCTAGCCATCGAAGCGTATTCATCCCGGTAGGGATAGAATGATTTATAAAAGAATACATTCTAGGCCTTCGGCCTGTTGAAGAAACAATGCTCTCTGTTAACAGCCACTTGAAGTGACTGCCCGTATAAAGCGGGGACTGTTTATTGGCAATAAGCCTCTACGAGGCTGCAAAAGGAATTGTTTATTTTTGTGGGTTTTCGTGTTTTTGCGATTTGGTAGCTTTTTGAGACAACCTCAATTGTGTTATTAATCTTTTAAGAATTCTTGCTGAAAAAATTATTAATTGAATATCCTTATTATTTTAGGCAAAAAGATCAATAATCCAATGGTGGCACTAATTATCGCGAAAATTAAAACGGCCGCTGCACTGATATCTTTAGCAGTTTTAATGATGGGATCATAGTCTGTAGTGATTCTGTCCGCGAGATTTTCAAGCGCAGTATTGAATAATTCTGCGCCTAACACCAACCCAATGCATATAACCACCAAAATCCACTGATTTATAGAAAGATGGAAGATAAAACCAAAAACAATTACCAAAATAGCGATTACTACCTGAATTTTGAAATTGCTTTCGTTTTCCCAGGCCGATTTAAGCCCTTCGAAAGAAAAGCCCACTCGTTTGAGGAAAGATTTTTTTTTATAATTTTCAGGCATCTTACGGATTGGTAAAAGCAGTTATTTCTTCTTCAAATTCCGGGTACTTTAGTAATAATTCTTTCCGGGATGGCATCTCAAAATCCTCAAAATCGAAGCCCGGAGCAACCATACACCCCATGAGGGCATAAGTATCTGTATCTTTTATTCGTGAACCAAAAATACTCCCGGCCGGTATTATCACCTGAAGTCGTTCTCCGGCATCATAATCAGCCCCGAGATAAAACCACTTCAGTTCATGTTCCGGAGTGATGACCAGAATCTCCAATCCCCCTCCCTGATGGTGGTACCAAAGCTCATCCGATCGCAGGCGATGCAATTTGGATACATCGGTACCTTCCAGCAAGAAATAAATGCTCGTTGCCAGTTTATGGTTGCCCGGGAAACCTTCAGGCAGACAGGTTTTGTCGATGCTGACTGGTGAGGCATAGATTTCCTTAAAATATCCTCCTTCAGGGTGGGGTTCCAGATCGTATTTTGATATCCAGTACTGGGCCTGTTTCATATTGTTATATTTACACTTTACTGGGCTTTTTGTTTTAAATCTGCCGGATAAAATATAGTATATTAGCAAAAGTAATTAAACTTAAGTCGGATGTTTTTCATTTTATCAAAAATACTTACAGTATTGATTTCACCCTTTATTTGGTTTATCGCGCTTTTTATCCTGTCATTTTTGGCTAAGACACGAAAGTACCGGCGTATTTTTTTCTTTACTGCCATTGGGGTGTTGTGGTTTTTCAGCAATGCCTTCATTTATTCAACTGTTTTACGGGCATGGGAAATCCGTCCTGTAGAAAAAGCAAGCCTGGAAGATCAGTACGAATACGGTGTTGTACTTGGTGGTATGGCCAGCTTTGATGAAGATTACGATCGCTTATTTTTTCATGAGAGTGTTGACCGTTTAATGCAATTGCTTGATCTTTATTTTGAAGGGCGAATCGATAAAATTGTTATTGCTGGTGGCAATCCAAACATTGTATTTAAAGAGCGTAAGGAGTCATTGGCTATCCGCGATTATCTGGTGAAGATGGGGATTCCTTCCGGAGACATTTTGGTTGAAGATGAATCAAGGAATACCTATGAAAATGCTGCAAATACGGCCGAACTTCTTGGTGCTGATGGGCGGAAGATCATTCTGGTCACCTCAGGTTTTCATGTACGCCGTGCCAAAGCCTGTTTTGAGGGCGTAGGGTTTGAGGTTGATGCCTATCCTGCCCACATTGTCTCAGGCGTGGGTGTATTTAACCCGGCTACCCTAATTGTTCCCTATTCCGGAGTGTTTGGTGCCTGGAACATGCTGTTCAAAGAAATCATCGGTTACCTTGTTTATGATATCCGGGGCTACTTCTAAGGGGTTAGTTTTTACTCGGCAGTCCAAAGGTTATTATTTTTGTTGGCATCAGGAATCAGTGCATCACCCAGTTTAATGATTTTTGGTTTTAATTCTGAAGTGAAAATGATGCTGTCATTATTTTTCCAGGAGTCCATAGCGGTTTCAAAAACCAGAATATTTTCGTTTTCATCTTCCACGCTTATTTTTACCGGAACAGGTAAATTTCCATCATTTTTGATAATGATGTTATAGCTGCCTGATGACTCTTCGACACCGGCAATATATACATCCGGATATCCCATTTCAAAAAACCAGGGTCTCCAAAACCAGCCCAGGTCTTCATTAATTGCCGTATTAAAACAATTAAAAAAATCATAAGGCAGGGGGTGTTTTCCATGCCAGTGTTTCATATAATAATGCAAGGCATTTTTGAACGTTTCTTCTCCCAGGTAATCATACAATAAATGATAGGCAACGGCAGAACGGTAATAAGCATGCTGGCGATATGCCTGCCGGTAAGTGTTTCCGCTCATGTTGAGGCTGCTTATCATCAGGGGCACTTCCAGATCGTGCCCGGCATGTTGCTCATAGGTTTCTATGGCCTTTTCCATGGGTTTATACCCCGGGGCGAGCCTGCGTTGAATTTCGGCCGGCATCATTACAGCCCATCCTTCATCCATCCAGGCAAATTTCCGCTCATTGTTTCCCATGAAAAAGGGGAAGTAAGTGTGGAGAATTTCGTGGCTCGTCAGGTGTACTGTTCCTGCATGCGTTGCGGGTGAACCATCGTTTACCATCATGGGAAATTCCATACCTCCTGAGCCGTTAAAAACTGTTAGCGAGGGATAAGGAAATGGCCAACCGGGCAGCTCTTCAGAAAAAAATTTTATAGATTCAAGGCTGATTTCCGCTACAGTAGGAAAATCTCTGGAATCCTCAGGGTACACTGCTGAAATGAATACACTAGGATTTTCCCCGTCACCGGTTTTGTATGAAATTGCATCCCAAACATAGTTTTTCGCACAAGCAAAGGCAACATCCGGAACGTAGTTGGCCTCAAAAATCCATGTTTTCGATTCTTGGGCAGATGGTAAATCCAAAGCAGCAGGAGAGTAAATATTGATTACAGCATCCGATTGATGGGCTTGTTCCCATTTTTTAAAAACGTTTTCGGATAATACATCTCTGGCGTTCTTCAATCGACCGGTTGCCCATACCATATAATCTTCTGGGATGGTGATGGAGACTTTAAAATCTGCAAATTCATTATACATTTCCTGCAATCCGCCAAAATTATACATATCCCATCCTTCAATATCGTCATAAACAGCTACCTGGGGGTACCAGTAGGCGAAAAAATAATTGTTGTTTTCATAACGGCCATACCGGATCCGTGTTTTTTCCGGCATGGTAAAATTCCATTCAATGGCCAGGTTCAGGTCGCTTCCTGGCATCATTTTTTTTGGAAGCGACAAGATTATATTTGTACCGCTATAAGCGATTTTTTGTGCTCCTAAAAGGTCCATACTGTTTATTTCAGCTTTTGTTAATTTAATGCCACTATGTAAATCCATTTCATTTACAGGAAAATCCCGCATGGCACCTTTTTTAAACAAATCCTGATAATTCCTGAGCACTAAGGTTTCCAGTGTGTCAGGACTGTTATTCACATAGGTAATTCTTGCTTTACCGGATAATTTACCTGTTTCAGGATTTATTTCAGCTTCGATATCATATACAGCCTTGTTCTGCCAGTAGTTAGGTCCGGGAATACCTTCCGGTGCCCTGCTTCCATATTCATACGCCTTTTGATAATTTACAGGAAAAAATACATTTCCTCCTTGCGCGAAGGTCTTAGAAGAGGTGAATAAAAGAATAGTTGCAAAAAAAGTTTGCAATACTGCTTTGGATCCGATCATATTTTCAGTGTTATTTTCTGGTACAACATTATAAAAAAAAAATTTATGAAGCTAAATATTGAAGGACATATCACAGATGCAATTCATTTTTTCTTGATAATTCTCTGATTATTTACTATATTTAAAAATTGGAAAAGGCTTTGTATATGTATAAAACCAACGATCTTTTAAAGTACATGTCGGAACGGTATCAGCAGGAGCAAACAAAAAATAAGCAACCTGGTCCGGTAATAACTGTGTCCAGAGAATATGGGTGTCCTGCCAAACGTATTGTAAAAATACTGGCTGCTGAGTTAACAGAGGAACATCGGAAAAAAGGGAAAGACGTTGAATGGAAGTGGATTACAAAGGAAATACTATTTGAGGCCGCTAAAGAGCTTGAAATGGATCCTACCAATATTAGGTATGTTTTTGACTACAAAAAAAAGGGGCTTATAGATGATATTCTTTCAGCCCATATGAATAAATACTATAAAAGTGATCGTAAGATTCGAAATACCATTGCCAAAGTAATCCGTAGTTTGTCCATTAACGGCCATGTCATTATCATTGGAAGGGGAGGTGTGGCTATTGCCAAAGATATCCCTAAGTCACTGCATATTAATCTCGAAGCCCCTTTGGAGTGGCGAACCCTGAGGGTTAGTGAGAAAAACTCTATGAGCCTTGAGGATGCCCGGAAGTTTACCATTGATATCGATCGAAAACGAAAAGAATTCAGGGAATATTTCGAAGGGAAAAATACAGATTATACCCGTTTTGATGTTTGTTTGAATTGCATGACGCTCTCTGAAGAAGAAATTGCCCATACCATTGTTGAGATGGCCAAACTGCGTAAACTTATCTGACAGACCATTTATATATGCCACAAAAATTTAAACTATCTTATCCTTCCCGCTGTTTGGACGACAAAAGCATTGAATCTTGTATAAGGTGTAGATTATGCTTGTTTTTTTTTTTGATTTACGCATTTAGATATGTTATGGCCTGTTGCCTTCAAAGAAATGTGTAGGTTTGTAAAAAAAAAATATAAAATGTCAGAAATTACAATTGAAGATATAAAGGCAAATTACAGGAATGTAGCTGATTTTCCTAAACCTGGTATTCAGTTTAAAGATTTTACCACACTGCTTCAAAACCCGCTATATTTTAAGTATATTGTGAATTGCCTTACCGATAAATATAAAAACAATGGCATTACCAAGGTTTTAGGCATTGAATCCAGAGGGTTTATCTTTGGCGCCACTTTGGCAGACAGGCTAAATGCCGGGTTTGTACCAATACGCAAGCCCGGTAAACTTCCGTATGAAAAACATACTATGGATTACAAACTGGAATATGGAACTGATGCCCTTGAAATTCATACTGATTCACTTCTACCAACAGATAAGGTATTATTACATGATGATCTGCTTGCCACCGGTGGTACAGCAAAAGCCTCGCTGGCGTTGATCCGGATGTTTGGAATAACTTCTGTTGAGCTTTGCTTTATTGCCGAGCTGGATTTTCTGAGAGGAAGAGAAACCATTGGCGATAAATATCCTGTATTTTCAATGATTCATTTTTAAACAAATGCCCTATGCATCAACGAACATTAATTTTCGGATTAGTCATATCCATCCTGGCTGTGATTTTTGCCCTTCAGAATGCTGACCCTGTTCTTGTGAAATTGTGGTTTTGGAAGTTTGAAAGTTCACTGGCCCTTGTTCTGCTCGTATTCCTGGCTATTGGCGCCATACTTGGCATTTTATTTTCAATCCCAACATGGAGAGCAAAACAAAAAACTGTTAAAATGGAAAAAGAACAGGAAGTGCCTGTGAAAAAAGACGAGAATAAAATGGAAGAATAAGTGTTTGGCATATAAATTGTATTATCAATTACAGCAGTTCTTCCCAAAAATATACTCTTAAATGAGGCAAGCCATTCGGTTTTATTATCGAATGGCTTTCATTTTTTAAAGGATGTTATAAACCCGTTAAAAATAACTTAATGGATGCATGACCTATTATTTTGGCATAGTACTTGCTATTAACAATATGCAGTTCTTCCCAAAATATACTTGAATCATTTTCAGGGCAAGCCATTCGGTTTTATTATCGAATGGCTTTCATTTTTTTATAGAGGTCTGGATTTAATCATCTTTCATAAGCTTTTTATGAAAAAAGCTCCATTTTTTTGTTGCTTTTTTTTTGATTTTGAACACCAGATTCCTGAAAAATATGTAGGTTTGAAGTCCGTTTTTTTTAGAGGGAACAGGCCATTATGATTGATCAGCAGACAATTCAGCGAATCTTTGATGCCGTCGACATTGTCGAGGTGATTGGTGAATTTGTGTCGCTTAAAAAAGCCGGTCAGAATTATAAAGGACTGAGCCCCTTTACCAACGAAAAAACGCCCTCTTTCATTGTATCTCCGGCAAAAGGGATTTTTAAGTGTTTCAGCTCGGGTAAGGGCGGGAATGCAGTTACTTTTTTGATGGAGCAGGAAAAGCTTTCCTATCCTGAAGCATTGCGTTTTCTGGCTAAAAAATACAACATTGAGATTGTTGAAAAAGAGCGCACTTCGGAGGAGATTCATCAACAGAATGAGAGGGAAGGTTTATTGGTGCTAACTGCTTTTGCACAAAAAACCTTTACAAGGAATTTATTCGAAGAAGAGGAGGGGCAGGCTGTTGGATTAAGTTATTTTAAAGAACGTGGGTTCCGTACCGACATAATAAAGAAATTCCAACTCGGATATTCCCTTGAAAAGCGGGATGATTTTACCCAATACGCCCAAAAGCAAGGGTATAAACTGGATTATCTTGTAAAAACAGGGCTGAGCATTAAGAAGAACGATTATGCCTTTGACCGGTTTAGTAACCGGGTTATGTTCCCCATACATTCCCTCTCCGGCAAAGTAATTGGTTTTGGCGGACGGATACTTAAATCAGACCCTAAGGCAGCTAAATACCTTAATTCTCCGGAGTCAGAGATATATCACAAAAGCCATACCCTGTACGGTGTATTTTACGCCAAATCGCAAATCACAAAAAATGATAAATGTTATCTGGTAGAAGGATATACGGATGTGATATCCATGCACCAGGCTGGCATCGAGAATGTGGTGGCATCCTCCGGTACGGCCCTTACTGTTGAACAAATCCGGTTGATAAAACGGTTTACGCCAAACATCACCATCATTTTTGATGGCGATGAAGCTGGTATAAAAGCATCATTAAGGGGAATTGATCTTGTGCTGGAAGAGGGCATGAACGTGAAGGTTATGTTGCTGCCAAAAGATGAAGACCCTGATTCCTTTGCTCAAAAACACAGCCGTGAAGAGTTTTTGGACTTCATTGCTGCCAATGAAACGGATTTCATCACCTTTAAAACCAAGCTTTTGCTCGGTGATGCACAGAATGATCCGGTAAAAAAAGCCGGGCTAATCACCGATATTGTCCGCTCCATTTCTGTTATTCCAAGTGGCATTACCCGTACGGTATACATAAGGGAATGCAGCAAAATGATGGACATTGATGAAAAAGTCCTTATAACAGAAACCAACAAGTTCAGGCGAAAAAAAATAGAGGATAATTATAAAAAGGACCGTTACCAAAAAGCCCGTCAAACGCAGGAAAGGGAACAACAAGGGCAGGCTGAAGTACCCGATCAGGCTGTTTTGCCGGAGTATGATGACATAAACGAACGAGAACTTATCCGGTTGTTGCTGGCCTACGGTAATAACGAACTCTATCGATTTCGTGATCAGGAATTGATGGAAGAACGATCCGTGCTTGTTAAGGAATTTATTGTAGATGAATTGGAAAAAGATGAGCTCACCTTCAAAAACCCGGTATATCAAAAAATATATGACTTTTATAAAGATAGCGTATCAAATGAAGCCAGCGTAGATGAGGCTTTTTTTACCCAGAATGCTGATGAAAGTGTCAGCCGAAAGACGGTGGATTTACTTACGTCCAATTATGAGCTGAGCAAAATCTGGTTAAAGAATGAGAATTTTATTGAAACTGAAGATATGAAGTTGAAAGAAATTGTGCCAGAAACCATTATTTCTTTTAAAAGCCGCCGGATTTTAGAAATGCTGACGGATGCTCATTCCAAACTTAAAGCAATACAGTACAATGACGATTTAAACAACGTTATTGAGCTTCAACAACGCGTGATGATACTGAATGAAATAAAACGTGGGCTTTCAAAATCTTTGGGGGACAGGATAGTGATGTAAGCCTAATGGGCCTCAGCACACAATGTACTTGTTTCTTTGCTAAAAACCATGCTTTCATTTATTCCAAGTTCCTGGGCAACGTATCTGGCCACATTCTGATTCAACCAGTTGGGTTGATGGGCATCGCTGCTGAGCACCCACTGAAATTTATTAAGAAAGGGCGTCAAATATTCCCGCCAGTTGTAACGCCATATATAGCGGTTGTTGATTTCCACAAAACATGCTTCAGGGATTCGCTCAAGGTCGGTATTATAGACATAGGGGTGAGCAAGGATGACAGGCTTGCCGGTTTGCAGCAACACCTCTATGCCCAGATAATCGTTGGCTTCATCGTGGCAATGATAAATGTAATAATCAAAAGCAAGCTCGCTGGCTTCATGAACGCTCCTGTAACCATCCACTTCGGTACCCAGTTTTAATCCGTATTTACACACAGCCTTTTTATAATTGGGATAACCATGCGTGCGGAAACTTTCAAAGTGGTCGCTGATGCCAATTATTTCAGCGTGCCTTACCGATGCGATCAGTTCGGGTGTTTGTTGTTCAACCACAGCGCTGTCGCCTACTGAAAAGATGGTATGTATATGTAAATCCTGTTTTAAGATCATATTCCGAAAATGATGTTTTAAACAAAAATTCAGGCTATTTAATTTTAATGCAGGAGAATAATTGGATAGCACAAAAATGGGACTAAAATCGGTGATTACCAAAAAAGCGGGATTAAGTTTGTTTTATATTATTGTTATTTCCAGGCCCCGATATGTATTAGTTGCATAACCGCATAATTTGATAATATTTAAGAAACATACGGTATGGTTCAGGCGTAATTTGTAACTTCGCTGAGCAGATGCACTAATACTACCACATGAAAAAATTCCGAAATAAATACCGCATAAAATCTGCCCGGTTGCAACATTGGGATTATTGGTGGAATGTAACCTGTTTTTTCAATATTCACAGCAATAAACGAGAATGACTTTCAGTATTACTCTCATTTAAAAGGCAGAATGTGCATAGATTAATAAATACAAATATACCATTCTTTTTACTTAGATAAAAGTTTGTATGAACCCGATAAAAGTAACATGTCCGTAATATTGGACTAATTTATTGAAAGATTCAGTAATAATTATTCAGTTTCGTTATTTTTGGCATTGAAATTAAAAGGATATGCTGAATAAATTCGCCAAAGCGCTTTCGATTGTTTTCCATCCGCTTCTGATGCCAACGGTAGGTATCTTCTTACTTTTTCATTCAAACAGTATACTGGTGTATCAATCTCCGGAATTAAAAAAGGCTGTCTATATCATTGTATTTTTGAGCACCTGTCTGCTACCCCTGAGTTTCATGCCCTTCTTTTTATACAATAAGCGAATTGTAAATCTCTTTATGGAGGAACGAAGAGAAAGAATCATTCCTTTTTTCGTCGCTGTGATCATGTATTTTTTTGCATGGTACCTAATTCAGCGAATTCCCATCGCTGATTTTTTGGAATATTTCATCCTTGCATCTGCACTCAATGTTCTGGTATTGTTAATTATAACCTTTTGGTGGAAAATAAGCGCCCATATGGTGGGTCTTGGAGGAATTGCAGGCTTGTTAATGGCCCTCTCCCTGGCCGAAAACATCAACCTTCTCCCGCATATTATTATTGTCATATTTGTTTCAGGCGTTGTAGGCTCAGCCCGGTTAAAACTTGATGCTCACGGACCCTGGCAAATTCTCGCAGGCTTCTTTCAGGGTTTGATAATTACATTTTTTTTGTTGATTTATTTATAAGCTTGAGAATGAGCTCGAAGTCTGGCAAAACAAAGTTTACCTGTTACGAAATAGTCACCATAATCTCAGTGAGGATAGAAATTGGCTGGTAGAGTAATCAGGTTTTGGAGTTGGCAATGACATCATCAATACAGTCCGATAATTTTGCGTTCTGAGGTTCCGGCCATTGTTCTTTTTCAGGCAAATAACTCCGTATTCTTAATATATCTTCATCCAAATTTAACTCATGCTGGGGGATGTGGACAAAGCCATATTTTGTCATCCACCGGGCCAGGTATTCCTGTTCGGGCTGACCGGGAGTAGGGACTAAGATGGCTTGCTTTTTCAACGATACAAGTTCCATGATGCTTGAATAACCGGCCCTCGCTACAATATACTTACTCTGAAGGATTAATTTGTTTAATTGATCCTGCTTAGGCGAATTAATAATTTCTATTCTTCCAACTGCGTGCTTAACAATTCTTGTTGTTGCATTTGATGCCACAATAATAACCCTGCCGGTTGTCTTTAGAGCCTGGTTAAATACCAATTCCCTAAAAACCGTGCGCTGTGGCTCCGGACCTGAAACCATCACCAGTACCTGTCTTTCTTCTTTTTGAGGGAAGGCTGTAAATCGTGATAGTATTCCGGTATATTGAAATGGTATTTTTATATGTTCTGGGTTCGAAAGCTTCCCGCTCAAATGATTGGGAGGGGCTTCGTCTGGTATCCAGCACATATCGAACCGTGAAATAAAAAAACGGTTTATCCGATTGGCAAGATATGAGAAGGGAGAAAGCATGCCCGGAGTTTCAATATGGAGTTGGTGTGTAATGATGACGGAGCAGACCGATTTGTGCCTTACGCCATATCGGTTGTCAGAGATGATGGCATCCAGGCTATATTGAGATACAAGCTTTTTTACAGCACGATATTCAGCATAAACTACTTTTATAAATGAGGGTATTTGAATGAGTAGTTTCAGCCAGAGGGGCATTCGCCGGTTGTATTTAATATGCATTTCCGGCAGGCGGACAAAGGTAATACCCTCTATTTCACTTGACAGTATGTTTTGTAATTCACCTGAACAGGCAACAAACACCCGGCATCCTTTTTCGAGAAGCATATTTATAACGGGTATATCCCTGGTGGCATGTCCTGCTCCCCAGTTTAAAGGGCTTAAAAGCACGTTTATTTTGTTGGAAGCACTCAAGATAAAATAGCAAATATCCGGAAAAGTTAATTTACTTAAAAATACAGTTAAAAAACTTAACCTGAAACAGAAACGTCGAAATTCTCTTTTTTTAGCCGATCTGCGATCTTATGAAGTTTTTCCACCGGTATGGCTTCAAGTGTATCCAGAGGGGTGTCGCGTGCAATGGTGTATATCATAATCAGTTTTGGCTGCAAGTGCTTTAGTAATGCAATCCAGGATTCCAACTCCTCTTCCGAACTGTTGTCAACAGGTATACCATCAACAATGCCTTTAACAAAAAGGGTTTGAATGGTAAGGTTACTGAAGGATTTTAACTGTTCAATAAGTGCTGGAAGATGTATCTTTTTAAGTGGTTTATTCAGCAATTGAATGGTTTCTTCTTTTGCCGAATCAAGTTTTAAAATGTTGAACTCAATTTTTTCCAGGGCATTTTTAATTTTTGATGCATGCAACATGGTTGCATTAGAAAGCACTGCTATCCGTGCATTGGGTAAATACCTGTTGCGCAGGGCAATAGTATCATCAATTATCTCCGGAAAATCAGGATGGATGGTAGGTTCGCCATTGCCGGCAAAAGTGATGACATCAATGTGTTCATCATTTTTTTTGGCATTTGAAAGTCTGTTCTCAAGTTCTGCCCTGATGAGGTCTCTGTCAGGTAATTCGTTGTTGATGAGTTGTTTGTTATCCGTCCATCCGCATTCGCAATACACACAATTAAAATTACAAAACTTGCAATGCTGTGGCAGGAGATTTACACCCAGTGAAACACCGAGCCTCCGGCTGTTAACCGGGCCAAAAATAATCTCATTAAACAGAAAAGTTGCCATAGGAATAATTTCGGGCGAAGGTACAATTTTCAGGCTAATTTTTTTACAACGGTTTTTTCTGATGGTTGCATCCGGTTAAAATCAAACGGCTGCAGCAGGTTAATACCCGGGGTCTTTCCAGCCTCAAATGAACCGAATTTGTCCGAAAGGTTCAAAGCCCTGGCACCATTGAGGGTGCCCCATTGCAAAAGGGTCGCAAAGCTTGTTGACGGAAAAGCCTGCTGTAAGGTTTTCATTTCTGATAAGATGGATAACCGCTGGTTAGAAGCCAGGCTGTCCGTACCAAGACAGATGTTCTCGCTGTTTTTCATAAGTACATTGACCGGAGGCAGGGTATCGTGAATAAACAGATTGCTGTTTGGGCAAAGGACCCACCATGTGTCCGGATGGGATTGAACAATTTCCCTCATCAGCTTTTCTTTAAGCTGGATGTTATGGACCAGCAACAGCCGTTTATTCCTGTTAATCCATTGCAGAAAGCGGTATGTTAACAGTTCGGTATTTTCCACCGGGTGGTTATTGTTAATCTGTTCCATCAGTTTTTTTAGCAGCCCGGTATCGTTTTCGATATAGTTTAATTCTCCCTCACTTTCCAGGTGGTGTATACTCAATGGCAACTCCGGAAAATTGTTTTCTTCGATAATGGTTTTTGCAAGCTGATTGTTAAGTGAATAGAGGGTATGTAGGGTTAGCGCTGTGGGTTGCTGATCATTTTTGAATTTAGCAACTAAATCATGAGCGTGGGCCAGTTTATTTTCATTCTCATCCGGATTTAGCCCGAATAATTCTATCAGTGTAATATATTGGATGAGTGATTTCTTTTTTTGATTCAGGGTAGTGCCCTGATTGGCGATATCCAGGGCTGCTACAATACCTTCCCTGACCATCTCAGTATCAGCCTGCCTGATTTTTTGTTCCACATTGTCATTCTTATCCCTGGATTGTCTGACAGCCTGAATGAAACCCTGCATGCCCGGTTTTTCCGGTATCCTGTTTCGGAGATGCGACAACTCAAGATGGGTATGACAATTTATAAAACCCGGAACCAAAACCCCGTTATAATACTCCAGGCCGGCTTTTTCGGGCAAAGCATCGCCATTGTCTTCTAGATCAATAATTTCGTTTTTATTGTTTAGTGTAATGATGCCGTTTTTTATGGGTGGACGACTTACCGGGAAAATATAATTTGCAGTTATTTTCCTCATATCCATGCTGATTTATTCCTCCAGAGGAGTGTAAAGCACCTCTATGTCCTCAACCTCAGCGTGTTTGGTCCAGTCTGTATCCTGGTTGCTGTGATCCAGAATTGCTCCACGAAGCAAAGTGTAATTTTCATTTGTAAGTTTCCGGGTAGTTGAAATTGTTGTAAATGCTGATGTCCGGGGGATGGATTTTGGATTGAAGTGCAGTTTTACCTCATTGCCGTTTTCATCCATTCGGGCAAAGTAAGCAGTCAATCTGGGATTCACCGATTCATCTTCCTCAGAAAGTCGCAGCCTGGCCGAAATGGTATAGGTTCCGGGACCGGGTAAGGTAAGGGTAAAATCAATTTTATTATGTTCACCATCTTCAGGTATGTTCCACGTTTTTTTGTCACTCCATAAATCCTGATGATTCGATTTTTCAGTATTCTGGCCATCCAAAACTGTCTGATTGATCCTGGCTTCAGTTTTTGATAAGGTAGTTAGCACAATTTCATATATTTCATCCAGTTCATCCGGTTTTTTGGTATAATAATTAATGCTTGAATCGAAGGCAGCTTTGGTCACGTTATGTTTTTGAAATGCAATGCTGTAATAACCGGCTGAATCTATTTGGTTATATTCCACAGGGAATTTAGTCTGACTGGAATACATCGCATCCAGAAGATAAATGTCCACAAGAACGTCAGCCAGCTTTTGTTTTTTTAGAATATATTTTTTTTGATTCTGACAACCGGCTGATAGCAGGATCAACAACATAATCAATATTCTGAATAACGGCATAAAAGTAAGATAATGATTAAAATACAATTGCAAAGATGTGCATTTTCACACCAATACCTTACTATTTAAACAAAAATTGTGCAGAAAAACCTGTTGTGGTGATTATTTCAGGTCGTCAAATTTAAATCCAATCATCAACTCATGTGAACCTGTATTGTATGGAGCAATGTCATTGATACCAATATCATAAGAATATCCGATGAGGATTTTGTTTTCATAGGCATAACCTAAGAGCACTGAAACTGCATCTCCTGTTCGGTAAGTGAAACCAAGCCAAAGCATGTTCTGGTAAATGGTCCGTGCAGCAAAGTCAAGCTGAGGGGGTGTAGGCAAAACTGCTTTTACAATCATGGTAGGTTCCACTGCCCAGTCACGATTTATATAGTATTTATATCCACCTGTCAGGTAAAAGTGACTTTTCAGTTTGCTTAAGCCTGTGGGATCAGCACCAAGATTTAATTTGTTGTTTATTAGCTGATTGGCAGAAAAACCAACATGAAACATGTGGGAATAAAGGTATAATCCAACAGAAGCATCAGGAATAAATCTTGACTCAATGCCCTGGCTATATGTTGGTTCTACTTCGTAGAAATCAATTTGTGTGCCGTCAATCTTGTATTGCAACAATCCGGCTGTTAATCCCATGGAAATTTTGATTTCCTCATTAATGGGATAGTTATAGGCATAAGTTCCATACAAGCCTGTTTTGCTTTCAGGACCAATGACATCCGAAAAAATATATCCCCCAAGACCCATGGGTTGTTTTTCAAGCGGGCCATAAATGCTTAATGTATTGGTAATAGGCGCATCCTGTATGCCAATCCATTGAAAGCGATGGTTCGAACGTATCTGATAGAAATTGTATGTACCTGCAATGGCAGGGTTTATCACATACGGGTTGAACATAAACTGGGTGTATAACGGACTTTGTTGGCCAAATAATTTGCCGGAACAAAGAATAATTAACAGTATAGGGAATATGATTTTTTTCATCATTAACGCATTATTGTTACGGTTCCTGTGATAGTTTCTTCTTCGCCTACTTTAACAGTGACGATATAATAGTAAGTTCCTATTGGCAGATCCTTGTTGTTAAATTTGCCATCCCAGGGTTCAGCATAATTCTCACTATAGAATACCCTTTTACCCCAGCGATTGAAAATCTCTACCTTAGCCCTGCCAAGCAATGCTTCGTTGAGTATCCATTTATCATTCGTGCCATCACCGTTTGGAGTGAAACCTGAAGGGAATTCCAGGGTATTAATTATTTTTATCCCAATAGTGTCATTTTCCACACAACCCGCTTCGGTAATAGCAGTTACAGCATAAGCCACACTGTCTGTTTCTGTTGGGGCAGTAAAGATGGGATAAGCCAAATCGTCGTCGTTCAGAAAATCAATATGGCCTGGCTGGGTCAATGCCACCCATCTGAAGGAAGTGTTTTCAAGTACTGCAGTATCCAGTGTTGGACGCAGGTAAGTGGATGTTTCCTTAAGCAATATGGTATCTTCCATGAGTGTCAGATTTAACCATGGATGCCTTGGAAGCCTGAATTCATGTTCATTGGCACATCCTGCAGTATCATTTTCTGCACGGAACATAATGTTGCGTGTTGACTGCAGGGTGAAGGAATAACTCTCAGTCTGTGAAACAACGCCACCTGTTGATAAATCTACCCAGAACCCGTCAGTTGCATTGGTTGGATTCACCATAAGATCCACCTCGGTACCATAACATACCGGGAAATCAGCCGGATTTGTTGATGGGTTAATGGAAATGATATAATCCGGATTGGGCTCTACAATAAAAGCATCTGAAATTGTACAATCATTGCTGTCAACAACTTCCAGAATGTATTCTCCAGCAAGTAATTCAGAGATCAGGAAGGTTGAATCACTTAATCGCGTACTGGACTGGGTTGTAAATAAGGAGTACGGTGCGGTACCTCCATCTGCTTCAAGGGTAATCGTACCTATATCTGTTCCATCAATAGGAATTTGACAATTTGCATATGTTGAAGTCGCACTTAAACTCAGTGGCTCAGGTTGACCCAGGGTATAAAAGGTGGAATATGTCCGCTCCTGTTCATCAGATACCTGGATATTGTAGGATCCAGCGGGTAAGTCTGTGAAAACAGTATCGTACTGATTGTCTGTTCCTTCGTAAATGATTGGCGATCCCTGGGTATCTTCCTGAATCAGGAATACAATTGGGGGATTGGCCTCATGTGAAACACTTATCCGGATGGTACCATCACTTAGTCCAAAACAACTTGGTTCTGTTGAGGTAATTATAGTTTTCAGGCTGGACACTTCAGCAGTGGTTATGGTCGTACACCCATTTGCATCCATCACTACTATATCATAAAAGCCTATGGCAAGATTTTCAAACCGGATACTTGTCTGGAATGTTGAACCACCGTCAATAGAGTATCGCAGTTGTCCTGTTCCCCCATGCGCAAATATGGTGATAGTACCATCTTCCATGCCCGGACCACTGATAATTGTGGTATTTACACTGTCAATTATTAATTCAGAAGGCTCTAAAGCAACGGTATCCTTCTGGTATATGCATCCGTTGTTGTCTCTTACATACAGACTTAAAGCGCCCGGTTCGATATTGGTAAAGGTGCGGCCACCCTGATAGGTGGTGCCATCCACGGAGTACTCAAAAATACCGGTTCCGCCTTGTCCTTGTAATCTGATGGTATCAATGAGACCACCAAAACATTCAACCTCACTAATATAAACAGAAGCATAGCTTACCGGATCCGGATCGTTCAATGGCAGGGTAAGTGTATTGGAGGTTCTGCCATCTGTATCCATTGCTCTTAACTGATAAGTGCCTGCAGTGAGCGTATCAAACGTATACTGCATAGTGTCAAGCGCTTCAGATTGCTCAAGAAGGTTACCATCATTGTCTCTTAGATAATAAGTGAAAGGAGCCTCACCTGATGTTGCACGGATGGTAATGCTTGCATCATCAAAACCATTACAGGATGGCGGATTGAAATCCACAAACTCAATGTTGATGTTTGTGAAATCGAGGTTCACCATGATGTTATCCATGCACCCATTGGCATCGCGTACGAAGATATAATAGCGACCTGTTGGCAGGTTATCATATACGTTTACAGGACTAAAAGTATCCGCACTGTCAATGGAGAAATATACCGGGGCGGTACCACCGGAAGTATAAATGGTAATAGAACCATCGGAAGTGGTTGCATCGGTAGGATTCACCACATCTATGCTGTCAATGGTTAATTCTTCAGGTTGAATGATTAATGTATCGTAGGATTTTACGCAACCCCGATCCGTATCCCTTACATAAAGGGTTATGGTATCACCCCCCTGTTGGTTTGTAAATAAACCATCAGCCTGGTAACTTGAGCCATCTATAGAGTATTCCAGGGTAAGCCCGCCGGCGGTTGCACTTATCATAACAGAATCAGCGACATCACCATGGCATTTTACTTCTGAGATGTAGATGCTGTCAAGGGTTATTTCCGGGGGTTCTGTGAAATTGATGATGGTATCTTCACCAGCGATGCATCCATTATCATCGTAAACTCTGATGGTGTCAAGTCCCGGACCCATCATAATGGTACTTGAATCTGCAAATTCAGTTAACGATCCGCTATTGATGGTGTAATAATAAGGGCTAACCCCACCATCAACATCAATGGTCATTGTGGCTGAATCACCATGACAAATAATTTGAGTATAATAGATTTCATAATCCAATACCGGTGGTTCACTAATGCTTAGCGTTTGAACGAGTGTATCACAATTGTTGGCATCATAAGCTGAGATGATGTAATTGCCTGGTAAGAGGTTGGTGAAATATACCGTATCATTGCCTGTTTGGGTTTGCACCGGATTACCCAGCAGATTAATTTCATAGGTATACGGTGCTGTACCGCCAGAGGCCAACATCATAATTGTGCCGTCATCTGCTCCGTTGCAGGTAATGTTTGTATGTTCGAATTCGAGATTTAATGGATCGGGTTCATTCAGGAAGATGGTATCAAACGGCACGGTACAACCCAGGCTGTCGCGTACGAAGGTCTGATATTCCCCTGCTGTAAGGTTCACAAACCGCAGGCTGTCCTGCCATGTGCTGCCATCATCTACGGAGTACTCATAAGGACCAACTCCGCCGGATACATAGATTCTTATTTCGCCGGAGTTATCACCCGGACAGGTTGTTACATCATCCACCTGAATGGAATCCAGGGTAATCACAGGAGGATCTGTAATGACAATGGTATCTTCGTAAGCTGATGTACATCCATTGGCATCCATCACCCAAACGAAGTAATTACCGGGTGTTACTCCGGTGAAAACGGGATCGTTCTGGTAATTGGACAGGGTGTCTCCCAGGATGGAATATTGATAGTCTGGTGTACCACCACTTGCAATAATTTCGATGGCTGCGCTATCCTCATGGCACAGGATAGGTGTAATTAGTAATGTATCAATAATTAATTCTGAAGGTTCAAAGATTTGAATGGTATCAGAATAAATCATACAGCCATTGCTGTCACTGATTTGTACCAGGTAAGCACTGTCGGCAGGAATGTTGCTGATGAGTGCTATATCAGTGCTGAACGTGGTATCCACGCCGTTGCCATTCTGAATTAACACAAATTCATAGGGACCTGTTCCGCCGGTTGCTCGCATTTCTATTTCTCCGGTGGAATCACCATGGCAAAGGATGTCAGTTGTAGAAATCAACTCAAAATCAATGGGTTCAGGTGTGTGTACCGGAAGGATGGTATCAATGGCACAGTTGTTTCTTCCGTAAACTGTGATGATTGCACTGTCTGCTGTTGGGAAGAAATACGCGGTGTCGCCCTCAGCATAGAAGTCTGTTCCATGGTCGACGGTGTAGGTTAAACCACCAAAGCCTGACTGGCTGGCATGAAGGACAACATAGGCACTGTCTTCAGCACAAAGTAAACTGTCAGAATAATTGATTGAATCAATAACAATTTCAGGAGGGGTAGCTACGCTAAAGGTTACGGAATCAACACAACCGGCTACATCATAAACTTTAACATTGTAGTCACCTGCACATAAGGAGGCATCCGTTAAATTATTCCATTCAGGAACTGGTGTCAGCCCGGGAAGGGTGCGCCATACGATGCTGTCAACTCCGGCACCTCCTGTGATGCTGAGGCTTACATCGGCATCACATTCTCCGTAGCAGGAGACAGAAAAACCGAGAGTTGGTTCATAAGTTGTTGAAGCACATGCTACCACTGTGCTTGCTTCATTTATTACAACATTTATTAAATCAGAATCATATACCATGTTTACAGTCTCACCTACTGAATTAGTGTCACTTAGCTCGATTCTGACATTTTGAATATATCCATCCTCTTGATCAGAAGTAGATTTACGACAATCTTCCAGTTTTATACCCCAGACATCAGCAGCCTGGACATTAGGGTTATTATAAAGAATGTTCCAATCAAGTGGATTATCAATGGCATATGTATTACCTCCAGACAAATCGTTGTAATCAAAGGGAGTCACGGCTTTATTTGAGAAAGTTACATTAATTGGTTGAAACAGATTAAGGTTAAAGTTTGGTAAATCGTTGTCAGTAAGCAATATTTCTGTGCCATCTGGTGCGACTAAAATAAATCTCAAATCACGTGGCATGGAGTGATCTCGAATTTCAAAGCTTACACTAATAGTTGTATTTGATGTAATTGTAAATGGTGAACTTCGAAGAGGTTTTACAACAAGTGCTTCCGGAATAATAATTCTGATAATGTCTGTCGCATTAGAACAAGATCCCAATCCTACAGCAGTTAACTGGAGATCCACATATCCCTGTGTTTTATCATCCGGATCAAAAATATATACCGGATTGATGGTGTTCTGCGTACCAGCCTGGAAACTACCGCTACCATCTAAAATTGTCCAGGTTACTGAAGCAGCATAGTTTGTGTCGGCATTCGGTATTTGAACCTCGGTATCTTCATAACACACAGTAATGTCATCTCCTGCTATCGCTTCCGGTGGATTGTATACTGTAACTACGGAAGTATCGGTAGCAGCACATCCATTGTCATCTTCTACAAAATAAACCATTTC
>CAZZBU010000049.1:0-1875 GCA_964652315.1 uncultured Bacteroidales bacterium | reverse complement strand
CGGAAGTATCGGTAGCAGCACATCCATTGTCATCTTCTACAAAATAAACCATTTCATAAACGCCTGTAGCATCTGAATTAAAAGTTGTGGTTTCTGTATTCTCAGTTGAAATATACGATGCTGCTACACCACTCCATAAATGAGTTACAAAGTTTCCTGAGCCACCCGCCGGATTACCGTCCAGTGGATAATCTTCATTTAAGCATGCCTCTGCCGGATCAGGCGTAATATTTGCAGTCACCTGGGGATATACATTCACGTCAATGTCTCCGGTAGCTATACATCCATTTCCATCTGTAGCAGTGTACGTGATAGTATGAAGCCCACTTGATGTGTTATGGAACAAAACACTGTCGCGGTCAACCGGATTGATTAGTGTCCCAGCCGGGCCAGACCAGCTATGTGTGAAGTTACCGTCACCGCCTGATGGGTTTCCGTAAAGGGTGAGTGTATCTTCCGGACAAACATTCGCAGGTATCGGAGCAAGAGCTATGTTAACGTCAGCATAAACCTCAACATCTATACTATCCACTGCTGTACATCCATTAAGATCCGTAGCAGTGTAATAGATGCGATAGACACCTGGCGTGCTGTAGTTAAAGGTAGCTGATGTTTGATCTGTAGCGCCTGTGAGTGTACCTGCCGTTTGTTCTGTCCAGGCGTGGGTAAACGGTCCTGTACCGCCTGTAATGCCGGAATTCAATGTCAGATCTTCGCCCGGGCAAACCTGAGCGGGATCGGGAGTAATCTCAGCAAACATCGAAGGATTAACCGTGATGTCTATGGAGCAGGTATTGGTATTGCCATGAATGTCTTCGACTGTCCAGACAATGGTTGTCACACCTACCGGGAATGTTTCTCCGTCAAGTGTGGCAGTGCCATTTACATCATTAGTGATGCTGTTTACACCGCAGTTGTCAGAACTGGCTGTTGGATCAAATTCATTGCCAACTACTGTATAAAAACACTCTCCTGCATCCGCATCTCTTGTTGGATCCGGAATGCAGGTAATGGAAGGTAATTCAGTATCATTGACAATGACATTAAAGGAGCAATTGGCATTGTTGCCAGAAGCATCAGTGGCTGTGTAAGTCACCAGGGTGGTTCCTACCGGGAATATGTCTCCCGGATTGTGGGTGCTGGTTACTACTAAACCACCACAGTTGTCAGTTGCAACAGGAACTGTCCATGAAACACTGGCTTCGCATACACCCGTGTCATTGTCCTCTGTGATGTCAGCCGGACAACTGGTGAAGGCCGGTGGATCAGCATCTATAATGGTAACAGTAAAACTTTCAGTAATCGAATTACCGGCATCGTCGATGGCAGTATACTCCACTGTTGTGGTGCCAACAGGAAATTCATCGCCCGGAGCATATGATCTTGAGAAGGTTTGCACATTGCAATTGTCTGATGCAGTTGGTTCAGTCCAGTAAACCGTTCTGGAACAGGAATCTGTACCGTTCGGTTCAAGAATATTTCCTGGCATATCGTTAATCACCGGGTCTTCATCATCCACCAGGGTCAGGGTCACCGTACATGTTGATTCATTCCCGTTATCATCAGTAGCGGTCATGGTTACCACCTGGGTATCGCCATGCGAGGCACCAAAGGTAGTACCGGCAGCGGGTGATTGCGTGATGGTTACTCCTGTGCAATTGTCAGAAGCCACGACTTCCCCGGTCATATCGGGCACAGTTCCTTCGCAAGTACCCGGGTCGTTGTTGATATCTCTATCCGGTGGGCAAGTTGTAATTATCGGGTCTTCGTTATCAACCAGTGTTAAGGTCACGGTACATGTTGCCTCATTCCCGTTGGCATCAGTGGCCGTCATGGTTACTACCTGAGTATCGCCGTCGGAAGCGCCAAAGGTGG
>CAZZBU010000048.1:20769-25858 GCA_964652315.1 uncultured Bacteroidales bacterium | reverse complement strand
TTATTCGCTGCGCTCATGAGCTCACTGCGTTCGGTTGATTGAAAAAAGTTGAATAGGATATTATATAACGCCTGTACACTCGTTTTATAACATACAGGCAGACTGCAAAACAATAACTTAACATGGATTAAACGACATCCAAAGGCATATTGACCAAGTGATGAATGAACAGAACAATCGGTCGATTCCTGAATTTGAAGGATATTCACCGATTGAGATGCACCGGATTTTACATTTCACGTTCTGTAAAGACTGTCCGGTTCAATTGTAAAAACTATCTGACTCTGAGTACAGAATGATTCCAATACTCAACCAGATTAAGTATTTTACTGAATTGATTGATAAAACCGGAGATATTAAATTAACGAATATGGTTGTCCGTAAAAACACCTAATTATGAATAATGCTTCAGATGCCACATACCTATGAAAATAAATGGCCACGAACCGAAGCGAAGCGAGCTCGGCAAAGCCAATGCACGAATGACGAATGACAAAGTTATTCGAAATTTGTGTGCATATATTACGTCTTATTACGATTTTCGGACATTTTAGTTGTTAGGTGAAATTACAAAAGTACGTTGACTCAATTTTACTCATTTTATTCGTGCATTCGTGGCTATATGCTTTAGGTATAGTCGCGGACAATCATTTTAACGAATAAGGGATTTTTACCGACAAAAATTGTTTCAGACCATTATAGTCAGGGATTCCTAAAAGATGAACACCTTGAAAAAGGGATTTCAAAATTATATAAAATGTACGCCACACAAACAGTATAGTAAATAAGGGTTTCAGCGCAATACGAACTTTTTCTCACGCTTCAATTTCGGTAACGGGGGTTAGGAACGCAGTCCGCAATCCTTTAATTGCCATACCGTAAAACGTTAAAGTTACAAGGTTGTGGTTTATTTGCTGAGCTCATGTTCTCATGTCGAAGGCTTGTTCTTTAACTTCAGTGCATATACTGTCAGCAATGTTCTGAAAACCATAAAGATTACTTCTTGTGAGCTCCGTTTCGCCCCGGTACACTAACTTTTCTTCAAAAAACCATAAGTGCCTAAACCGGGCTAACATACAGTTTATAACCCGAAAAGAGTAATTTTCAAATCCTTTTGGCTTATTTTTAGGGTTTATTCAAACATGAACAAAAATGAAAATTGACAAACGATCCCTGATCCGGTGGAAAATATACCTTGACCGGGCAAGAATGTACATTGGGTACATTAACTTTTTCATGATTATCGTAGTGTTTATTAATGCTATAAAGGACAATAAATATGGCCAGATACTGGTTGAACACTCTTTTGTTGCCATCCCGTTGTTGTTTGTTTTATTTCTCGGTTTTTCACTTATACTCGGGTTTTTTGACTCGCGAATGGGAATAAGAAGTGAAGAAATGCGCAACATTTCAGCGCAGAACCCTGTTACCATGGAGATGTTATTAAATTTGAAAGAAATTAATAAAAAGCTCGCTGAGCTCGAAGAAAAAGTAAGTGATAAAGATGAGTAATATTCCTTTCGAAACCATCCCTTCGCCTTGTTATGTGTTGGATGAAAAGCTGTTAAGAAGAAACCTGAAAATTTTAAAATCAGTTAAAGATCGTGCAAATGTTGAAATTATATTAGCCTTCAAGGGGTTTGCCATGTGGGGGGTATTTTCTGTTGTTCGTGAATACATACAGGGTGCTACGGCCAGTTCACTTTACGAAGCACGCCTGGCTTATGAAGAAATGAAAACACGGCCTCATACTTATGCGCCGGTTTACAAAGAAGAAGAGTTCGATGCCATCGCAGGAATGAGCAGCCATCTTACCTTTAACTCTTTATCGCAGTTTGAGAAGTTTAAGCCTAAATTGAAGGGCAATGATTTTTCAGTAGGATTGCGTGTAAACCCTGAGTATTCAGAAGTTTCAACGGATTTATACAATCCCTGCGCACCGGGATCACGATTAGGTGTATTGATTGAAAACATGCCTGATGTTCTTCCTGATGAAATTGAAGGCCTGCATTTTCATGCCCTTTGTGAATCTCCTGTGGATGATTTGGAAAAAACCCTGCAGGCTTTTGAGAATAAATTTTCCGGATACCTTAAAAAGGTGAAATGGGTAAACATGGGCGGAGGCCATTTAATTACCCATAAAGACTATGATGTGGAAAAGCTAATTGCCTTGCTTAAGGATTTTAAGGAAAGGCATGAGGTAGAGGTTATCCTTGAGCCGGGAGCTGCTTTTGCCTGGGAGACCGGTTTTCTGGTTTCTACTGTACAGGATGTTGTTGAAAACAAAGGCATAAAAACAGCCATGCTTGATGTGTCTTTTACAGCTCACATGCCCGACTGTCTTGAGATGCCCTATAAACCAAAAATATTGGGGGCCTGTCATGAACCGGTGGTTGGGAAGCCTACTTATCGCATGGGCGGTAACAGCTGCCTTTCAGGGGATTATGTTGGCGACTGGTCGTTTGATAAACCCTTACAGCCGGGAGATACCATTGTTTTTAATGACATGATGCATTATACCATGGTGAAAACCACCATGTTCAACGGCATTGATCATCCTTCCATCGGAATGTGGACTGTAAACGGCGAACTAAAACTGTTTCGAAAATTTACCTATGAGGATTACCGCAATCGTTTATCGTGATTCCTTCAGTTGATTGACCTCACCAAAAAAAAGAATGGCCCCCGTATTGTTGTGCCGGATGAAAAAGACAAAAGGCCTGTCAACAATGAAGCTTTTATCCGGTGGCATGTTGGCCATCTTTAACGACATCACCACGCCGGTTGCTGCTGCTGCTTCTGTACCTTCTTCATTTACTTCAACAAAAGCTTTATGGATGATGTTTGAAATATTCAGGTCGTTCTTTTCACGCATGCCACTGAAATTTGCCTCCATGCCAAAAGCCTCTTGCATGCCCATTTCCTTGAAAGCAGCTACTAAATCATATTGTTCTTCAAGCTTGAATTTGGGCAGTTCCAGGTGTATAAGCTCATTGGTTGGGTTGCTTAATAATTCATTTACAGTTTCGAAATTCAGCAGAGAGGCGTATGAACCATTAGCCTCAGGATCCTTCTTCATCAGCACAACCATGCTAAATTCATCTTCCTCATAGGGCAGGGAAACAGCTTGGAGGTTTTCATTTTCATAGTAGGGTAGGGTCAGGTCCTTTTGCATAAATGTTGTGTTACTTTCTGTACCATCAGCATTTGAAAATGGCTTATCCTCATTCTTTCCGGGAATAAAGGGGGATTGCCATTTTCCGAAAAAATAAATGGCATTAACCAGGATCATGCGGGTATTATCATCCAGTACACCCTGGCCTATCAGATTTTCTATTTTTTCGTTTGTTTTATCTTCAACCCATTTGTTTACCTCTTTTCGTGCAGTTTCACGGCTGGCAGGTTCTTTAAAGTCAGCATAGTTAACAGCACCGTCATAAAAGTTTTTAATGTTTTTTTGATAGGCTTCTTCGAGATTAAATGCTTCCTGCAGCCAAAATGCATTTGCAATGTTGATGGTATTTTCACTTTCTTTATTTTGTGTCAGGCTATCATTTAATTGTTTTACCAACTGGTGATAGGTCGTGTTGTTGGAGCCAAAATACAGTGCTTTTTGAAATTCTGTTTCAGTTTCACCAGCTGAACCCAGGTAAGCCATATTCATAGCCAAAGATATGCTGTATGGAGAATAAAAAAGGTTTTCACCGGGTTCGGACAGAGTCTCGTATAGCGACAAAGAAAACTGATTGACGGAAGTAGCTACCGATTTTACTGTCTGGTTTGATGTAGCACTATTTTTTTGTTCCAGCTTTTTTGTGGATGAACAGCCGAACAATATAACAAGAAGACTAAGGCCGATAGTTCGCATAGTATTTTTTTTTAAGGAATTTAATCAAAATTAGTACCATCAAGGGAATTAACAAGATTTTAGGGCAGGATGTTGATAGCCACGAATGCACGAATGTAGGAAGCCTCTCATTTTTTTGTTAATAACGTTTTAATAGTCAGGATATTATGTGTTTGGGGTTTTTTTGTGCCATGTTAATTGAACGATACATTTTGAGTAATATCAAAGAAGAATTGTATGCAAAAAAAAGAAGCCCCTCTTTGCAGAGGAGCTTCGCATTTATCGCCAGACAGCGACATCCAATCAAATCAAACCCCGCCAAAACACGCTACTTTGCGCTGCCTGGCGAAATTCGATCAACCAATTATTCATTTACTACACGTAGAATGTCTCTGCTACTGTCATTGCCAGCTTGCAGTACTACGAAATAGATACCGTTTTTGAATTGCGATACGCTGAATTCCTGTCTGTAGGTTCCCTTTGGTTTACTGCCAAGATTTATCATCTCAACTTTCGAACCTAAAACATTATATATTTCTAATGTTACATTTGCATTTGATTCAATGCTGTACCTGATAGTAGCCCTGTCTTTGGCAGGATTCGGATAAACCAACGTTGCATTACTTGTGAAAATAGTTTCTGTAATGCTTGTAGGTTCTTCCGGCAACAATACAGCGTCAATCACATGTACCACACCGTTTTGCGCTTCAATGTCAGCCATGGTAACGTTAGCACCGTTTACACTTACATTTTCACCGTCAATGGAAATCATAATGCTGTCGCCCTGCAGTGTTGCTACTTTCATGCCATCGCTCAGGTCGCCTGACATTGCTTTGCCGCTTACTACGTGGAACTGAAGTATTTCAGCCAGTTCACCTGTCGGGTCAGCCAGTAAGGCGTCAAGGGTACCGTCGGGCAATGCAGCAAACGCATCGTCGGTAGGTGCAAATACGGTAAACGGACCATCACCAGAAAGGGAACCTGCCAGTTCAGCTTCAATGACCGCAGTTTCCAGGGTAGTGTGTGCTTCGCTTTCCACAACGATATCTACGATTGTAGCAGGTAATGGGTCGCTAATATCAGCTACAGCGACAGGCCATACTCCTGGGCTGGGCACGCTGACACCTTTTGTTGAACCACGCATGGCATCATCGCTACCGAAGTAATACAATGGCCATCCGTTGTAGGTCATTTGCGTTCTGCCATAAACATTGATGGTGTCAAACAGGCCACTTGTAAGCG
>CAZZBU010000048.1:0-20669 GCA_964652315.1 uncultured Bacteroidales bacterium | reverse complement strand
GTCATTTGCGTTCTGCCATAAACATTGATGGTGTCAAACAGGCCACTTGTAAGCGTGGAAGGTACAATAATGCTGTCTTCTTCATATATAGGCCATACATTATTATTGGGGAAGTCTTCTGCTGTAAAATTGTTTGTGTTTTCTGCATCGTTGATCCAGGTATATAACGTACGACCATAGTCATCGGTAAAATACTGAATTATTTCTTCTCCTTCGGTATAATCACCGGTATAGTTTAATCCGTCATTGCCAACCAGTTGATTGTCCATAAGCATGATGGAATAATTGGGTTTGGCAACAAACCAAACATCGTTCACTCCTTCACCGTTTATGTCACCGGCCTGGGCGTCATTGGCAAAAGAATACAAGGGCCATCCTTTATATGTCGTTTGCAAAGCTCCGTCCGGACGTTCGAATGAACCAAAATCATCGCGGTTAAGGCCTTCCGGAAGGAATAGTCCCTCGGTGTAAAATGCCGGCCAGTTTGTAATGCAGCCATCCACACAAACTGAAGTATCATTTACATCATTAGTAAAGAAATATAGCGTGTTGCCATCAGCATCAGTAAGAATATTACCGTATGTAGCATCATCACTAATTGCTACGTCATTCTGCGGAACCAATACTGCATCTATAACGTGAACTATACCATTATCTTGTTTAATATCAGCAGCCGTAACTTCTGCTCCATTGATGAATACACCTCCATCAAGACTTACTTCCAGATTCTGTCCCTGAAGTGATGCAATCATTTGTTCATCTGTTAATTCAGAAGAACGAACACTGTCCCCTGCTACATGATATAATAATACTTGTGCCAGGTTACCAGTTGGATCCTGTAACAATGCATCAAGGACACCGGATGGGAGTGCATCAAAAGCAGCATCGGTAGGAGCAAAAACGGTGAATTTACCCTCATCAGAAAGTGTTCCGTTTAATCCGGCAGCCATAATTGCAGTTTCCAGTGTTGTATGATCTGTGCTGTTGAGCACTACATCGAATACAGTCTCAGGTGCATCAAGAGCTAAAAGGGCTCCGCCACCTGCCGTAGCTACAAATAAGCCAAACGCATCTTCGTTGCTGTTCGTTGAAGGATCAAGGAATCCGGATGCTACAACCGTAATAGCATCACCGTCAAGTCCCAATGTAGAAAGTGGGGCAGTATATCGGGCAACAATGTTTTCACTAGTTTCATCCCTCACTTCAAGGATATAATCTGATGTTGGCAGATTCAGGTAACCGGCAAAATCATTATACATTAGATCACCAGCCAGTTCAGCAGGACCTGTTGCTTCATAGATATCCACAGTGGGGGCATCGGTTGAACCATGAGCAACAAGTACAGCAGTTGTATCTGTTTTGGAGGTCGATTCCATTCCCTGACCAAATACCTCAATACCAAAGTTTTCGGTTACCGAATAACCGCTGGCACTAACATTTCCATTGGCCAGAAGGATGTAGGTTTCATCAGCTTCAAGGGTTGTTGTAACCGTATAAATGGCATCACCAGAACCATGACTGTTGGAGGGGGCTACATTTAGTTTAATAGGTGCACCTGCAGGAGCATCAATAAATGCGGATGCTGTTCTGAATTCGAAATCGTTAATCAGCAATCCATCATTTAAATATACATCTACTGTTTCAGCAGCCGCATCAGCTGAATTGTGAATTACCTGAGCGCGGGCCTCACTGGCATAAGGCAGGGCAACTACATCACCATTAGCCAAAACGGCATGTAAACCAAATACTTTACCATTGCTATTGCTCTCAGGGCTTAAAAAGCCGGAAGCAATTACTGTAATGGCAGAATCAGCTAAGCCAAGTGTAGATAAGGGGGCTGAGTAAGTAGCGACAGTACTTGAACCGGTTTCATCCCTGACTTCTAGTGTATAATCAGAAGCAGGGAGCTCAAGGTATCCGGCAAAAGCACCATAGGCAACATCATCAGCCAAGGCTCCGGCTGTGGATTCATAAATATCTACTGTTGGTGCATCGGCTGATCCGTGAAATACAAGCACATCGGTGTTTCCTGATGTGCCAGCAGATTCACGTCCCATATTGAAAACATGCAACATGAAGTTTTCGGTTTGTGAATAACCACTCGAACTAACATTTCCACTGGCTACTACAACATAGGTCCCGCCTTCTTCAAAAGTTGGGCTTACCGTATAAATAGCATCAGCAGAAGAACTGCTGTTAGCAGGGGCAATGTCAATTTTAGCGGTACCAACGGGACCGTCAATAAAGGATGTAGCGTGCAAATAGGCAAAGTTGTCCAGTAGGAGTACATCATCCAGGTAAACATCTACTTCTGCAGCAGCCTGGTCTGCAGAATTATGGATTACCTGAAGTCGGGAATTTTGGGCCAAAGTCACTACCGATGATATCATTAGTAGCACGATAGCCAGAAAAGTAAATTTTTGTGTTTTCATAACAGAGTTATTTTGATTAAACATGACATAATAACTCGTTAATAATTTATTTGTTTAATATTAATAATTAAAAATTAAACAAAAAGTAAATTAATCTAAATAAGACAATACCATGATAATCAGATTTATTAAGGTGTTTTTGCTCGAAAAGGTCATTATTGTCTAAATTGTTTTTTGTGATTTATTGTCCAAGATTGGCTAAACATAATGCGTGTATTTTTAATTTAAATTTCATTGTTTACCTGTTATTTTGTTTCAGAAGTCATGAATATCCCATACAATTATGGTTACCTTCGCAAAAAAAAATAGAGGTATAGCATAAATGCTGCAGATTGATAATAAGATTTTAAGTCTTGACATCATTGAAAAGAAATTTGTATGTGATGTGGAGAGATGTAAAGGTGCTTGTTGTGTACATGGAGATTCTGGCGCTCCGTTGGAAGATAATGAAGTAACCATTCTTGAAGAAGAATACCGCAACATTAAACCATTTCTTCGTAAAGAAGGTGTTGAGGCTATTGAAAATCAAGGGATTTGGGTTGTTGATTCTGATAACGACAAGGTAACCCCTCTTGTTAATAACAATGAATGTGCGTATGTGGTTTTTGACAATGGCATTGCAAAATGTGGAATTGAAAAAGCGTATACAGAAGGGGCCACATATTTTCAAAAACCGGTTTCATGTCACCTTTATCCGATACGGACTAAGAAACACAAGGAATTTGAAGGAATGAACTACGACACCTGGGATATTTGCAAACCGGCCCTAAAGCTGGGTGAAAGGCTTAATGTTCCTGTATATGTTTTTGTGAAAGATGCACTCATACGAAAATATGGCAAGGATTGGTATCAAAAACTGAAAATTGCTGTTAATGAAATTGAAAAAGAAAAAGGAAACAAATAAATAACGGGCTTATGTCACAAATTAATGAACACATACAAAAAAACAAGGAACGCTTCCTTGAGGAATTGTTTTCCTTAATCCGCATTCCATCCATTAGCGCTAATCCTCAGCATAAGAGCGACATGCAAAAGACAGCTGAATTAATCCGGGACATGCTGCTTGAGGCTGGTGCGGATGAAGCCAGCGTGCTCTCAACGGATGGTCATCCGGTGGTGTTTGGACAAAAAAAGCAGGACCCTTCCTTACCGACTATCCTGGTCTATGGACATTATGATGTACAACCGGCTGAACCACTTGAACTATGGAAATCACCGCCTTTTGAACCGGAAATTCGTGATGAGAAGATTTTTGCCCGGGGAGCGGATGATGATAAAGGCCAGTTTTTCATGCATCTGAAAGCGTTTGAGGCCATGGTCAAAACCAATAACCTTCCTTGTAATGTTAAATTTCTGGTAGAAGGTGAGGAAGAAATTGGTTCAGCAAGTCTGCCAAAATTCTGTGAAAAGAATAAGGATATGCTGGCCGCTGATGTGATTCTGGTTTCCGATACTACCCTGGTTGGCGAGGATATCCCTTCTATAACAACAGGCCTGCGTGGTATTACATACTATGATATTAAGGTTACAGGACCGAACCGTGATTTACACAGCGGATTATACGGTGGTGCAGTTGCTAATCCCCTAAATGCTCTTGCAGAGATTGTTGCAAAACTAAAAAATGATAAGCAACAAGTGACCATGCCGGGTTTTTATGATAAAGTGCAGGAGGTTAGTGAATTCGAAAGAAAAGAACTCGCCCGGGCTCCATTTGATGAAGCAGCTTATAAAAACGCCCTAAATGTGGATGATCTTATGGGAGAACAAGGTTATTCAACCATTGAACGCACAGGTATACGCCCCAGCCTTGATCTCTGTGGTATGTGGGGAGGTTACACGGGTGAAGGGGCAAAAACAGTGCTTCCATCGGAGGCATTTGCAAAGGTATCCATGCGCCTGGTACCAAATCAGGATCCCGATGAGATTGACGAAAAATTTCCGGAATACGTGAAATCACTGGCCCCAAAAGGGGTGCATGTTGAGGTTACTCCTTTACATAGTGGGCGGGGGTATGTTGCACCCATTGATTCTGTTGCTTACAAAGCAGCCAGCAAAGCCATGGAGAAAACATTCGGAAAAAAACCCGTGCCTACCCGCAGTGGGGGAAGCATACCGGTGATTTCAGATTTTGAATCTATTCTGGGGATTAAATCCATTTTGATGGGTTTTGGCCTGGAATCGGATGCTATTCATTCGCCAAATGAAAACTATCCGTTAAAGAATTTTTTTCTTGGTATTGAAACAATACCTTTATTCTATAAGTACTTCACCGATTTTTCAAAAGAAGGATAGATTCAGTTTTATCGGTTTTTACATATACCGGAGCCGGCAAAATTTTAAATCTTGCAAAATTTATTTAGGTTTGCCTATTCATTAATTAAAAGGTCATTATAGTTATGGCAACTATCCGATTTAATGCTTTACGCGATTTAGGGACACGCGAACCCCTGCTAGTTAAAGCACCTGAAAAACTCACCTCTGATTATTTTGGTATCAATGTGTTTGATAACCGGAAAATGGAAAAATACCTGTCCAAAGAGGCATTTGATCATGTGATGAATGCCATTAATCAGGGTGGAAGAATTGAAAGAAAAATTTCAGATTTGGTTGCAACCGGTATGAAAGCCTGGGCCATGGAAATGGGGGCAACACACTACACCCATTGGTTTCAACCGCTTACTGAAGGAACCGCCGAAAAGCATGATGCTTTCCTCGAATATGATAATCAAGGTGGGGTAATTGAAAATTTTTCAGGTCAGTTATTGGCTCAACAGGAACCGGACGCTTCAAGTTTCCCAAGTGGAGGGATCCGGAACACGTTTGAAGCGCGCGGATATACAGCCTGGGATCCTTCTTCTCCGGCATTCATTGTTGGAAAAACACTAAGTATTCCAACAATATTTGTTTCCTATACAGGGGAGGCACTCGATCATAAGACCCCGCTACTTAGGGCCTTGAATATGATTGATAAGGCAGCAGTGGATGTTTGCCAGTATTTTGATAAAAACGTAGCCAAGGTGTTTGCAACCCTTGGCTGGGAACAGGAATATTTTTTAGTGGATGATGCACTCTACAATGCACGGCCTGATATGGCACTTTGCGAGAGGACCCTCATGGGGCATGCCTCAGCTAAGGATCAACAACTCGAGGATCATTATTTTAGTTCGATCCCTGAACGGGTGACCAACTTCATGCGCGATTTTGAAATTGAAGCATATAAATTGGGTATTCCGGTGAAAACCAGACATAACGAAGTTGCACCCAATCAATTTGAATGTGCACCTCTTTTTGAAGAATGTAACCTGGCCGTTGATCATAACCTGTTAATTATGGACCTGATGAGGCGGGTGGCTGTTAAGCACAAATTCCGTGTATTGCATCACGAGAAGCCTTTTAAAGACATCAATGGCTCAGGAAAACATAATAACTGGTCATTGGCAACCGATACGGGCGTAAATTTGCTATCTCCCGGTAAAAATCCAAAATCCAATCTTCAGTTTCTTACATTTCTTGTAAATACCATCAAAGCAGTGTACAATCATGCTGATTTATTGCGTGCCAGCATTGCTACGGCAGGTAATGCCCTGCGTCTTGGGGCAAATGAAGCACCACCTAATATAATGAGTGTGTTCATTGGTTCTCAACTTACGGATATGCTCGAAGAGATTGAGCAGAAAGTAACAACACGAAAAATGACACCGGATGAAAAAACCGAATTGAAACTCAACATTGGTAAGATACCCCAGATTTTGCTTGATAATACAGACAGAAACCGGACATCTCCCTTTGCTTTTACAGGCAATAAGTTTGAGTTCAGGGCTGTTGGTGCATCAGCAAATTGTGCGGCACCAATGATAGTGTTGAACACCGCCGTGGCTGAACAATTGATCCAGTTTAAAAAAGATGTAGAATCCATCATTAATAAAGGGGTAAAAAAGGATGAGGCTATTTTTCAGGTGTTGCGCCGGTATATCATTGATTCAAAGCCCATTCGATTTGAAGGCAACAGTTATGGTGAGGAATGGATAAAGGAGGCCAAAAAGCGTGGCCTGTCAAAGATTGATAGTGTGCCTGAGGCTTTTGCTGCTTACCTGTCTGATAAATCCATTAAACTGTATGACCGGATGGGTGTGCTTACTGAACGAGAGTTGAAGGCCCGCAACATGGTACTGCTTGACAGGTATACCAAACAAATTCAAATTGAGTCACGGGTGTTGGGTGATTTAGCATTGAATCATATAGTACCTACCGGAATCAGGTATATGACCGAGTTGCTCAATAATGTCAATTTAATAAAAACAGTTTACTCTGCGGCTGAATTTAAAGAGCTTGCCGGTGCCCGCCTCGAACTCATCAAAACCATTTCCGGCCATATTACATCCATAAAGGTCAAAGTGAACGAAATGGTTGAGGCCAGAAAAAAAGCAAATAAACTGGATGATCCCCAGTCAAAAGCCCATACTTATTCAGCAAAAGTGTTGCCTTTTCTTGATGATATCAGGTATCACATCGATAAGCTGGAGTTGATTGTGGATGATGAAATATGGCCTCTGCCGAAATACAGGGAACTGTTGTTTGGCCGGTAGGGTTGGCTCATAGCTCATAGCTCATAGCTCATAGCTCATAGCTCATAGTAGGAATTGGATATTTGAAATACAGTATCTTATTTACAATGAAAAAAGGGAACCCTTATTTACCATGGTCCCCTTTTGCATTATCTTAATCAAGTCCCGGGTTTTAAACCTTCGCAGATTTTACGGTTTTTATTATTCGTGCTGCAACCTTATAAGGATCAGCGTTTGAGGCAGGACGACGGTCTTCAAGCCTACCTTTCCATCCATTTTCAACTGTACTGATAGGAATACGGATTGAAGCGCCTCGGTCAGAAACACCATAGCTGAATTTATCAATGGATTGTGTCTCGTGCTTACCGGTTAATCGTTTGCTATTACCGGCGCCGTAAACCCCAATGTGCTCTTGAATGTGCTTTCCAAACTCCTCGCAAATGGCAGTGAATACTTTTTTATCACCTGCAGTCCGCATCAGCCCGTTAGAAAAGTTGGCATGCATGCCACTTCCGTTCCAGTCACCTTCCACAGGTTTCGGATCAAGGTTAATCCGGACACCGTATTTTTCTCCCACACGTTCAGCCAGGTAACGGGCTATCCAAATTTGATCACCGGCTGCTTTTGCACCTTTGGCAAAAATCTGATATTCCCACTGTCCCTTCATTACTTCAGCATTAATGCCTTCTATGTGTAACCCGGCATCAATACAATAATCAAGATGTTCCTCAACGAGGTTGCGGCCAATGTTATATTCTGCACCTACTGAACAATAAAATGGCCCTTGTGGCGGAGGATAGTAGCCTGGTGCCGGAAATCCAAGTGGAGTATGGTGATCAAGATCCCATAATACGTACTCCTGTTCAAATCCAAACCAGAAATCATCATCATCATCATCAATGGTTGCACGCCCATTCGATGGATGTGGTGTACCATCCGGGTTCAATACCTCGGTCATTACCAACCAGCCATTTCTTCTTTCCGGATCCGGAAATAAGGCAACAGGTTTTAATAAGCAGTCTGATGAATCTCCTGAGGCCTGGTTAGTAGACGATCCGTCGAAAGACCATACCGGACAGCCTTCCAGAGTTTCGTTAAAATCTGATACAACCAGTGTCTTGCTTCTCATGGTCTGGGTTGGCCTGTAACCATCCAGCCAAATGTACTCAAGTTTTGCTTTACCCATAATTCAAATTTTTGATTTTTGCTGAATAAAATTTTCTGCAATTATAATCATTTATTTTCAAATTTTACAAAAAAATGTAAATATTATATCAAATTATTAGGGGGTGTTGTTAAAATTAATAATATTATCAAAAAACACCCCTGTTTTATAATAGGGTATTTTTTAAAATTTAGTTTTTTTTGGGGGGTGAAAGTATTTTTTTAAGATTTTTAATTAAGAATTAATTGTTTTCAAGGGGGTGTTTGATAAATTGTTAAAAAAAATCATAGATTATTTAGAAATTATCAGGGTTAGTCTCAATTTTTAACGAAAAACTCAATAATATACCCGGGATGGTTTTAATTCATCGTCTAAGTTTTATTTTTTGGTTTGGTTCATGTACGCCACCGGATATCGTGCTAAAAACTAAAATTAAAGAAATATGATAATTTTTCACAGGGTCTTACGTTCTAAAAAAAGCTGTTTTTTTTTGATCTAAGCCATGGAAGGGCTGGTTTTTATTTCTAATTTTTTAACGTAATTTTATGCCCTTAACATGGTTGTTAACTGAAGTATATTACAAATTGACATATTTACACAATAATATGAAACGTATTGTTTTATTAACCCTGGCATTATTTAGCCTGTTTGGCACAATGGATATTGGTGCGCAAAGTAGCCGGAAAGCCAATCGTGCATACGAAACCTTTGAGGCCGGAGAATATAATCTGGCCATAGATTTGTTAAAGGATGCCTATAACCAAACCAACGACAAAGAGGAAAAAAGTGAAATTGTATACCTGATTGCTGAGTGTTTTAGCCGGACTGACCAACCGCGTAAAGCGGCTATGTGGTACAACAAGGCAATTTTACGTGGTTACAGCAACCCGGAGGTTTATCTGGAATATGCCGAGACCCTAAAAAAGAAAGAAGAATATGAAGAAGCCATCATGGAATATCAACGATACATCGATCTGGTACCTGACGATCCTCGTGGTGAACTTGGTATCCGTTCCTGTGAGCTGGCTATGGAGTGGATGGCTAATCCAAACGGTTACCAGGTTGAAGAAATGAGATTTTTTAATTCCAAAGAAAGTGATTTCAGTCCAACCTATGCCCGTGAAGACTACGGGGTGGTCTATTTTACCTCCTCCCGCGATGGTTCTACCGGTAACGAAATTCATGGTGCTACCAATGAGAATTTCACCGATATTTATTCATCCACAGTAGATAGAAAAGGCAGCTGGAGCGAACCAGTGCCGCTGGATGAAAATGTTAATTCAGAATTTGAAGACGGCACGCCTGTAGTTACACAGGATTATAATACCATGTATTTTACCCGTTGCAGAATTAGTAAAAATAAAAATATGGGATGCGAGATTCATCAAAGCAAACGCGAAGGGGAAACATGGTCTAAATCAAGGGTGCTGCCCCTGGGATACGACAGCCTCGTCTTTGCTCATCCGGCCATATCTGCTGACCAGCTTACGCTCTATTTTGTCTCTGATATGGAAGGTTCTTTGGGCGAGACCGATATTTGGCAGATGACCAGATCATCTGTCACAACAGATTTTACCAATCTGAAGAATCTTGGGGAGCAGATTAATACCCCGGGAAAAGAGGCTTATCCCTATGTGCATCCTGATGGTACATTGTATTTTGCCTCAAACGGACATATCGGCATGGGCGGACTGGATATTTTCAAGGCTACTCAGAACCCTGACGGAACGTGGGAAGTTGAGAACATGCGGTACCCCATCAATTCGGCTGCTGATGATTTTGGGATTACATTTGAAGAAGATATTGAACGCGGGTATTTTTCCTCAAGCCGCTCAACCCGTGGTGATGATAACATTTACATGTTTTTGTTACCGCCATTAAGGTTTAATGTTGTGGGGACCATTCGCGATGAAAAAACCGATGAACCCATTGCCAATGCCATTGTAAAATCTATCAGTAGTGAGGGCGTTACCCTTGAAACTACAACCGGCGAGGATGGAGAATACCGGTTTATGCTAAGCCCGGCAACAGATTATTTGTTTATTGCCTCAGCCGAGGGTTACCTGAATGGAAAAGAAAGGGAAACCACCAAGGGGTTGAATGAGAGCCGCGATTTCCAGACTGACATATTGCTCAGCTCAATTGAGAAACCAATTGAACTGCCAAACATTATTTATGATTTCAATAAATGGGATCTCAGACCGGAATCCATGGTAATGCTCGACAGGCTGATTGAAACCCTGAACGATAACCCCAACATCACCATTGAATTGATATCGCATACCGATGCCCGGGGTACAAAAGAGTCTAACCTTGAGCTTTCACAAAAACGTGCACAGTCAGCCGTGGATTACCTGATTCAGAATGGTATAGCCAAAGACAGGCTGACTCCACGTGGTTATGGTGAAACACAACCCCGTGTTGTGGATAAGAAAACGGCTGAACAGGTTGGATTATTCAAAGAAGGAGACGTACTGACTGAAGAGTTTATTGAAAACCTGGACTCTGAAGTTGAAAAAGAGACCGCACACCAACTCAACAGGCGGACCGAGTTCAGGGTGCTTCGTACGGATTACCTCGGAGAAGAATAAAGGAAATATAAGGTATTCATCACATAAAAAGCCCGGAGATCTTCACGATATCCGGGCTTTTTATATTATGGGGGCAATACCACTCATTAGTGTTTAAAATAATATTTTAATCATAATACAAGAATATATGGCACTATTAAAAAAAGGTGATAAAGCTCCTGATTTTGCAGGAGTTGATCAAAACGGAAACCAGAAAAAATTATCGGATTACAAAGGTAAAAAAGTGGTCCTGTATTTTTATCCAAAAGACAATACTCCAGGCTGTACTGCTGAAGCCTGCAACCTGCGGGATAATTACAGTGAACTGACTTCTATGGGGTTTGAAGTCATTGGAGTGAGCCCCGATAATGAAAAGTCACATACGAATTTTGTGGGGAAATACAACCTGCCTTTTACTCTTTTGGCAGATACGGATATGGAAATACTAAAAGCCTACGGAGCCTGGGGAGAGAAAAAAATGTATGGAAAAACCTATGAAGGCGTGTTACGCACAACCTATGTCATTGACGAAGAAGGTACCATCTTCAAGGTGTTTCCAAAAGTAAATACCAGGGATCATACAAAACAAATTCTCCAGGAACTCGAACTGGCATAAGAACCCTTTGTTGCATCGCTGTAACTGTCAGAATAATAGGCTTTAATGTGATTGTTGATAAAAATCGACAGTTTTGTCCGGGTGAAAATGTCAATTTCTTATCTTTGGCACAGAATCTTGTTTGACCAGACAAATCATATTTAAATTTTCATTATGAGTAAAGACGATAAGAAGCAGGTAGCCCAGGAAAAACTTAAAGCGCTGCAGGCAACATTAGATAAAATAGAAAAGGGGTACGGTAAGGGCACTATCATGAAACTGGGAGATCATGTTGTCGAAAACGTCCCGGTAATTTCATCAGGTTCCATCTCTCTGGATTTGGCTTTGGGCATCGGAGGATATCCAAGGGGGAGGGTCATTGAGATTTACGGCCCCGAATCATCCGGTAAAACTACCCTGGCCATTCATGCCATTGCCGAGGCTCAGAAGGCAGGAGGTATTGCGGCCATCATTGATGCTGAGCACGCATTTGACCGTTTTTATGCTGAGAAACTCGGTGTAGACATCGAAAATCTGCTTATTTCACAACCCGATAACGGTGAACAGGCCCTTGAAATAGCTGATCATCTTATCCGGTCCGGTGCCATCGACATCGTTGTGATTGACTCTGTGGCAGCGTTAACCCCCAAGGCTGAGATCGAAGGCGAAATGGGTGATTCGAAAATGGGACTTCAGGCACGGCTCATGTCACAGGCCCTGCGAAAGCTCACAGCCAATATTAACCGTACGCATACCACCTGTATTTTCATTAACCAGCTTCGTGAAAAAATAGGGGTGATGTTTGGAAACCCCGAAACTACCACTGGCGGTAATGCCCTTAAGTTTTATGCTTCTGTAAGGGTTGATATACGGCGGGCTACTCAAATCAAAGATGGTGAAGAAGTCAAAGGAAACCGGACCAAAGTAAAAGTTGTTAAGAACAAACTTGCACCACCATTCAAAAAAGCTGAATTTGATATTGTGTATGGAGAAGGTATCTCTAAAATTGGTGAAATCATTGACCTTGGCGTTGACCTTGATATACTCAAAAAGAGCGGCTCATGGTTTAGTTATGGTGATACAAAACTGGGCCAGGGACGAGATGCGGTTAAGCAGTTATTGATGGATAATCCCGAACTTGCAGAAGAAATCGAAACGAAAATCATTGAAAAACTTAAAGCTGCCGCAGTATAAAAACACCTTATTTGTGTGGTTTTTCCATAACCGGCTTTAATTGTTGTAGAGTTAAGTCTACATTTTATCGATTGGTGTCTACACTCCAACAGAGGCAATAAACCATATTCTCTGCTTTGTATCGTTAAAGGAGAATGCATGTATCTTGTAATTGAAGGAAATATAGGATCTGGAAAAACCACCTTATGCTCCATGATTAGCAAAAGGCTGGGATTTAAACCAGTTTACGAAAACTTCCAGGATAATCCTTACCTTAAGAAGTTTTATGCAGATCCAGTTAAATATGCCTTCCGGGTGGAGCAATATTTTCTGAATGAGCGCTTTAACCAGATAAAAAGTGTGGTTCAGAAATCCACAACAAAGTCAGATTATGTGGCTGACTATGGATTTTTCAGATCACTTGTTTTCGCCTCAGCAACCCTTGCACCATCAGAATTCGACAAATTTAAGAAGGAATATAATGATCTTGCAGCCCAACTTATAACTCCGGATATTGTTATCTATCTTAGATGCCCTGTCCGGTTACTGCTCCGGAACATAAAAAAACGTGGCAGGGAATTTGAAAATACCATTACAATTGATTATTTAAGGCTTATTGAAGAAAAATATAGGCAGTATATGCATGAACAGCATAAATTCCCGGTGATTCAATTAGATATCAACACAACATCAATAATGGAAGACCCGGTGTTTTTTGAAAAAATTGTGGAAATTTTGAAACAAAAATCCACATTTTATGGTTATAATACAATAAAACTCTAAAAACCAGTTGTTTTTTGATGAATAATCTATTATTTTTGACCGGTTGTGGATAAATAACAGCAACTATTTTAAACAAATTTTCGTTATTGGAGTTATTTTTATTTTCTTAGGGCTTGAATTTTTGTTATAATTGTATTCGTTTTGCTAACTAGAGATTAATTAAATATAATTTTTGAATTTAAATTTGTAAAACAATAACCCTGTTAATTATGAAAAAAGTGAAGCTTAATTTTTTAGCATCTTTAACAGCTGTAGCAGTTATCTTCAGTAGTTGTGGTAGCGTTTCCAAAATGAAGGATAATGCCAGTGATATTTCGTACTCGGTTTCTCCAAAACCGCTTGAAGTGCATGGTGGTGAAGTAGAAGTAACCATTGAAACGAAATTTCCTCCCAAGTATTTTAACAAGAAAGCAATTGTTGAAGCAACGCCAGTTATCAATTATTCCGAAGGGGAAGTTGCCTATGAAACAACTACCGTTCAGGGAGAAAATGTTGAAGCAAACAATAAAGTGATTAGTTTTGAAGGAGGTAATTTTTCCTACTCCGGCACCGTACCCTACAATGAGGATATGTTAGAATCTTCGCTTGAAATGCATATGGTAGGCCGCATCGGGGATAATGAAGTAGCCTTCGCGCCTATGAAAGTTGCTGATGGCGTAATTGCTACTTCACAGCTTACGGAAGTTGACCCTCAGCCAATCCTCGTGGGTGATGAGTTTGAAAGAATTACTCCCGAATCTTATGGAGCTGATATTCACTATCTGATCAATCGTTCCAATGTGCGTAATTCAGAATTAAGAAAAGAAGACATTGATCAGTTTAAGGCCGCTTTAGAAGAAGCCAATACCAATGAAAGAAAAGAATTCAAAGGCATGAATATACAGGCTTATGCTTCTCCTGATGGTGAATATGATTTCAATGCCGAACTCGCCGAGGATCGTAAAGTATCTTCTGAAAAGTACCTTAAAAACGAGTTAAAAAAAGCAGAAGTAGAAGTTCCTGAAGATGTTGAGTTCTTCAGACTTATGTCTACAGCAGAAGACTGGGAAGGATTTAAGGAACTGGTTCAGGAATCAGACATCCAGGATAAAGAACTGATTCTTCGTGTTCTCTCCATGTATTCAGATCCTGCTGTTCGCGAACGCGAAATAAGAAACCTTACAGAAGCCTTCGAAGAACTTAAAGATAGAATTCTTCCTGAACTTCGCCGTGCTAAGATGCAGGTTACTGTTGACGTAATAGGATACTCTGATGATGAATTGCGTGAATTGGTTAACTCTAATCCCGATACGCTTACTAAAGAAGAAATACTGTATGCTGCCACCCTTTTTGATGAAAATAACCAAAAATTAACTGTTTACAATAAGGCCGCTGCCAATTTCCCTGAATGCTTCCGCGCAAAAAATGCCGTAGGTGTTGTTAATTTCAACATGGGTAATTATGATGCAGCAAAAGCAGCTTTTGAAGAAGCTCAAAGCCTGAAGGATAACGAAGTTGTTAAGAATAACCTCGGTGCTGTGGCACTTGCCAATGATGATATGGAAACAGCTGAAGAGCTTATTTCAGCCGGTTTGGGTGCTGGTTCAGCTGCAAACTATAACATGGGTATCATCAAACTTAAGCAAGGTGAATATGACGATGCAATCAGCTATTTCGGAAGCGCTCCTTCTTACAACGCTGCCCTTGCACGATTACTTAACGGTGAACCTGATGCGGCAATGACCACTCTTGGTAATGTTGAAGACGAAGATGCCATGGTATTTTATCTTAAAGCCATTGCTGCTGCCAGAACTCAGAAACAAGATGCCATGCTCAATAATCTTAGAACTGCAGTTGGTCAGGATGCTTCACTTAAAGAACGCGCAAGAAAAGATCTTGAGTTCAGAGATTATCGCGATAATGAAACCTTTACTTCAATTGTTGAATAACAGGATTCCACTTGAAATAAACATCAAAAAAGCTGTTCATTTGAACAGCTTTTTTTTATTTAATCGCTTGCCGCAGTTGTTTGAAAAACTCCCATACCACAATGCCATTGCACACAGACACATTCAGGGAGTGTTTTGTGCCGAACTGTGGAATTTCAACTGTTAAATCAGCGTATTCAATGATTTCCTGTTGAACCCCTTTTACTTCATTGCCTAAAACAATGGCATATTTCTCTTGCCAGTTTAATTTTACTTCATTAATTGGAATGCTGGTGTCGGTTTGCTCAATAGCAATAACCCGGTATCCCTGTGTTTTCAAGTCAGCAACTGCTTCATGGCTTGATTCAAAATACTTCCATGAAACCGAATCTGTAGCACCCAATGCTGTTTTATGTATCTCACGGTGAGGGGGTGTGGCTGTAATTCCACATAAACAAATCATTTTTACCCTGAATGCATCAGCAGTTCGAAAAACAGAACCAATGTTGTGCTGGCTTCGGATATTATCAAGGATGATTACCAATGGAATTTTTTTACTATCCCTGAATTCATCCTGATCCATGCGGTTGAGCTCTTCCAATTTTAATTTTCGCATAAATCTTTTCTCGTTATAAATGGTTAATATCTTCAGATTTGCTTTATTTGCTATAAATTTTAATCCGGGGATTTCGAAAACAAAAAAAATAAATATATTAGAAGAATTGAAGCATTTATCTGAAAAGTACGCTGAAACGTCTGTTATTTTTAGATTGTATTGTTATCATATACCGGCAGTCTGTCGGAAATTCAACATGGCATCATACAATATTCAGACAGCCAAGTTCATCGTATAAGGCAGGTAAACTTAACCCATAGAATATAAAATTTCAATAGAATGAATATACACGAATATCAAGGCAAAACTATTCTTAAAAGTTTTAAGGTTGCTGTTCCTGAAGGAGTGGTAATTGACAGGGCAGATGAAGCTATGGAGGCTGCAAAATCCATAAAATCAAAAACAGGCACCGATACCTGGGCAGTTAAAGCGCAGATACATGCCGGTGGCCGGGGTAAAGGCGGTGGTGTGAAAATTGCAAAATCCCTCGAAGAAGTAAAGCAACATGCTGAAGCCATTCTTGGCATGAACCTGGTTACACCGCAGACGGGGCCAGAAGGTAAAAAAGTACATAAAGTGCTCATTGAGCAGGGAATATATTATCCGGGAGAAAGCGAGGTAAAAGAGTATTACATGAGTGTATTGCTTAACCGGGCAACAGGTAAAAACATCATAATGTACTCCACTGAGGGAGGTATGGATATTGAAGCTGTAGCTGAAAAAACACCCCATCTTATACATAAGGAAGAGGTGGATCCCGGCATTGGTCTTCAGGCTTTTCAGGCCCGTAAAATTGCTTTTAACCTTGGACTTTCAGGCAAGGCCTTCAAGCAAATGGTGAAATTTACACAGGCGCTATACAGTGCTTACGTTGGGAGCGACTCCTCACTCTTTGAGATTAACCCGGTGATTAAAACTTCTGATGACCTTATTGTGGCTGCCGATTCAAAAGTGAATTTTGATGATAATGCGCTTTACAGACATCCGGATTACAAGGAGATGCGTGATTTGTCAGAAGAAGATCCGGTAGAAGTAGAAGCCGGGACTTATGGTTTGAACTTTATCAAACTCGATGGTAATGTGGGATGTATGGTAAACGGTGCCGGCCTGGCCATGGCTACCATGGATATCATCAAGCTTTCCGGTGGTGATCCTGCCAATTTCCTTGATGTAGGTGGTACGGCAAATGCAGAAACAGTTGAAGCCGGATTTAGAATTATTCTGAAGGATCCGAACGTAAAAGCTATTCTAATCAATATTTTTGGTGGTATTGTCCGCTGCGACCGGGTAGCCCAAGGGGTGGTCGATGCATATAAAAAGGTTGGCAACATCGATATTCCGGTTATTGTACGTTTACAGGGTACCAATGCTGAAGAAGGAAAAGCCCTAATCGACAATTCAGGGTTACAGGTTCATTCTGCCATTACCCTCGAAGATGCCGCCAACCTGGTAAAAGAGGTTATGGGGTAACCGGTTTGCGGCTTACCGGCATAGTCATACACCGGGGACCGCCACCGCCACGGGATAATTCTGATCCATCAATGGTAATTAGGTATTTTGAATATTCTTGTTCAGATACCTTACCATTGATTATATCGGAGGCTTTCACTATTTCAAATCCTGCTTTGTTCATCTCCTCTGTGGTGTATACATTTCGGCTGTATCCAATGACCTGACCAGGAGCAGTAGCGAAAAAATTAGCACCACTGTGCCATTGTTCCCTTTCCTGGATAACAATATCTTTTTTGCCACCGCAGTAAATGGGTTCCAAATCCATTCCCAGGCTGGCCAGGCCGGATAGAATGTTTGTCACGGGCCTGATGTGTTTTACTTCACCACCCTCAATGATAATATGAACGGTCTGGTAACGGTTTTGCTTCAGAATGAGCGGCTCAAACACCATGCATTTATCTACGTCAAGCAGGGTAAATGTCATGTCAAGGTGAATAAATGATTCCGGCTTAGCCGGCATTTCCTGGACAATGACATGCAGCTTTTCACGGTTCTTTTTTAATTGATTAAGAATGAAATCAATGCCCTGTGAACTGGTGCGCTTGCTTATGCCTACCACAAGGATGTCTTCACGGGCAATAAGAATATCACCACCTTCAAAAGTAAGTGGTATTTGAATAAAATTATCCTGTTTGGCGCTGATTACTTTGGTTGAAAATGTCGGGTGGTGCCTGAAAATTGATTGCATAATCAGAGCCTCTCGCTCACGAACAGTGCTGGCCATATTCCCGATGAACACCGAGTCAAAAACCGACATGGACGAATCCCGCGTAAAGAAAAAATTCGGCAAAGGCAGCAGCGCATAAGTCTCCTGACTAAGGTATTTTGTCAATGTATTTTTTTGCAACAGGTATCCTTCAATAAGGGCAGAGGCTAAATCTTCCGGTCCCAGTCCAAGTAATTCGTTCTGGTATTCCAGCGTGTTCTCAGTCTGACAGATTTCTCTTACCAGCAGGCTTTTTACTGAAGCATCATTTAGCACATCACGCAACATCTCTTTCACCTGAAATACAGTAGCCGAGCGATTAAGGATTTCGATAAGTTGTTTGTATTCTTGCGAGACTATTGACAAATTTAAAATATCGCTGTATAAGGCACGTTCGGCATTGGCAGGCGTCATGTTTTCAACTTCATGACCGGGTGTATGCAGGATAACCCCCTGAAGTTTACCAATTTCGGATGCAACTTGTGTAATCATAGATGTAAATTTTTACGAAGGTCTGATTTTAAAATTTATATAACAATGAGATTATCACAGGTACGAGTAATGAGAGGATAATTCCATTGAAAACAGAAATAAGGATATAGTCTTTCCCTGAAAATTTTGATACCACAGGCAGGGTGGTGTCCATGGAGGTAGCGCCCCCGGAGGCTATCGGTGCCAGTTTTCCGAAGTACTTAACCATAAACGGGGCAAGCATTAGGGTTAAAATTTCCCGTGTTATGTTTGCAACAAGGGCGGTTACACCAAGTTCTTCACCGGCATACTCGGCAATTAATATGCTGGAAAGGCTGTACCATCCAAACCCCGAACCAATAGCCAGTGAATCTACCATGCGGATATCATTAAAAAGGGCATATACTGCTGTTCCGGCAAATGTGCCTGTTATTACTGCTAAAGGTACAAGCAGAATTTTTATATTCACTGATTTGATGATGCTATGAAAGTGTTCATCAAGCCCCAGGCCAATTCCAACGAACAAAAGCAAAGCAAACAGAATAATCTCTTCGGTACGGCGATGAAACAAAAATGCAGGAACTTCGGCATACATGCCTGCCAAAATGCCTGCACTGAAAAATGCTGGGATTAATAAGCTACTCTTCATGTTGTCGGAAAAAGGAATAATAGATTAGCCCGGTAGCTATTAAACTAAACAATATGCCAAAAATACTTATGGTAAGTGCCCTTAGGCCTATGTCCGCCAAACGGGTAATGATGGTTTGGTTTATACCAACTGAAAGCCCAAGAATTAACAATAGCAGGTAAATAGACCAGTTGGTAAACCTGGAGATGGATTTAACCGGCTTAAAATGCATTTTTTTTAACAGCAATCCAATGCCAATGCCTGCAACAAAGAAAGTAAGGATAAGTGCCATATACAGATCAGATAAAACAATTCTTTTTGTGGGTGCGGTCACAGAAGGGCATATTGCCTGAGTTACCGCAGCGGCAAAGGTATACCTTTTTACCTAAATATTGTTTTTCACCTTTCGAATTTACAAACTCAAACTCACCCTCGATAAGCATTGGCCCGTTTTCAATGATTTTTATTTCGGTATCGTCACTTATGCGTTTTTCGTCCATGTTTTTTGTTTTTTGTGTTAATCACCCTCAAACCCTACCATGCGATGCGAACCGTCGCAGAAGGGCATTTTTTTTGAAGACCCGCAGCGGCACAGTGAAGTAAGTTTCATTGTTTTTAAGGTTTCCCCATTCTCACCTGTCAGGGTAAATCTGCCACGGATTACCAAGGGCCCGTCTTTCATCACCTTCAGATGGGTGGTTTCTTCCTCTTGTATGGGTTTAACCGGCGTGGTTGAGGGATCTTTCTCGATGTCCTTATTGTACCTGTAGAACAATGCTTCTGTGGGACATTTATTTACTACCTCAATAATCCGTTCAGTTGGAGCGCCTGACATGTCTACCCATGGTCTGTTGCGCGGGTTGAAAACCTCAATCAGTTCTTTATAACAGGTTGTGGCATGAATGCAACGGCTTGGCCGCCAATACACGGTTATTTCACCATTTGTATATTCTCTGTCTTTTGAATCCATTATGTTAATTCCTAAGTGTGTGCACTGTTCTAATAAAAAACAGTGACGTGTTAAAATCCTCTTTTTTTACATTCTGCATCCAATATCTTCCAGGGTTTGCCCTTGCTATAGGATGCTGCTTTTAAGGCCGGATAGCCTTCAATCAATAATTGATGCAATCCCAATCTTTTAATGCGTTTTTTTAAAATCGCATGGGTTTTATTTTCTTCAGCTACCATTCCGGCATAAATGATAGTAAAAACAACATCCATCTCGTTGGATTGTTGTCCATATTCAGCAGACATTGTTGTAATGTCGGTAAGCACCAAATTGTTTAATTTTTGAGTGGTTTTTTCGTATATTTTTACAAAATCCTGATACACCTTTTGATTTGTCCAGATTTTCCCGATTTTCAATAATCTGTTAAAATACTGAATGTCCTTGGGAGCATAACGTGATCCATCATTTAACCGATGAAATACACACCATTGATCAAATGAACCTGTATCGAATTCCAACAAACTTTTGTCAGTAAAAACTTTAATTTGAATGGGCATTATACAACTATATTCATGGATTTGCGTTTAAAAAATATAT
>CAZZBU010000047.1:21066-25934 GCA_964652315.1 uncultured Bacteroidales bacterium | reverse complement strand
CGGCGAACTCTCCGCCATTTGGCGTTTCGGTTCATGTCCTTGTTGTGAACTTTTGTAGATGAGGGTTTCATACAATAATTTATTTTTTTTGACCTGGCCATGAACCATTTATAGTACTAAATAGAATACTTTTGTCCTTTTATTATGCGTAACATCTGGAAAGATATTGTTGAGTCCATTAGGGGAACTGAACAGGATTTCACTACTGGCAGCATTGGCAGAGCTATATTTCTATTATCCATACCCATGGTGTTGGAAATGCTGATGGAATCAGTCTTTGCCATTGTTGATATTTTCTTTGTGTCGAGATTAGGGGCCGGGGCAATTGCTATTGTGGGTATTACAGAGACACTGATGACCATAATATATGCCCTGGGCATTGGTCTGAGTATGGCCACTACTGCCCTGGTTGCCCGCCGGATTGGCGAAAAAGATAAAAAAGGCGCTGCAGAATCTGCCGTTCAGGCCATTTTGGTTGGGCTTATCCTTTCAACTCTTTTAGCCATTCCAGCAGCCATGCTCTCGAAAGAGATTCTGGCCCTGATGAAAACAGAACCTGAAGTAATTGAAGCAGGTTCAGCTTATACCACCATTATGCTGGCCTGTAATGGGGTGATTATGCTGTTGTTTATTATTAATGCTGTCTTCCGCAGTGCCGGTGATGCTGCCATTTCCATGCGCGTACTATTTTTGGCAAATATTATCAACATTATTCTTGATCCCTGCCTGATATTTGGGTTGGGCCCTTTTCCTGAACTGGGCATAAAAGGAGCGGCCATAGCTACCACCATCGGCAGAGGAATTGCTGTGCTATATCAGTTTTACCTTCTTTTTGATGGCAAACATCGTATTCAACTGGCTTACCGGCATATTGTTATTAAATCGCAGGTGATGTTTAAATTACTGCGCTTATCAATTGGTGGAGTCGGACAATTTTTGATAGCTACCACCAGTTGGATTTTCCTGATGTGGATCATGGCTACGTTTGGCAAAGAAGCCCAGGCCGGCTACACCATTGCTATACGTATTTTTGTGTTCACCCTGCTTCCATCCTGGGGCATGAGCAATGCTGCATCCACTATGGTAGGACAAAACCTGGGAGCCAAACAACCTAACCGGGCCGAACGTTCAGTCTGGATAAGTGCATTTACCAACATGATTTTCCTGATGTTGGTTGGTATTGTTTTCTTGTCCATTCCTGGTATCCTGGTCAGCATATTCAGTTCTGAAACCGAGGTCTTAACGGTAGGTGTTTTGTGTCTCAAAACCCTAAGCTATGGGTTTATATTCTATGCCCTTGGTATGGTTATGTCACAGGCTTTCAATGGTGCTGGTGATACAACTACCCCAACCATCCTGAACTTTATCTGTTTTTACATCATTGAAGTACCGCTGGCTTATATCCTTGCCATAAAAGCAGGCATGCAGGAAATGGGCGTTTTCCTGGCCATAACCATCGCTGAATCCCTTCTCGGTATATTGAGCATGATTATTTTCAGACAGGGGCGTTGGAAGCTCAGGGAAGTATAAGCAGAAAGACTATTCATCCAGTTCAAATACCTCGGTAAACCGTGGCAAATCATCTTTAAGTTCCAGCAGTTTTTTGCGTACATTGCGCTGATATCGTTTCACTGTACATTCCTTCACGCACATAAGAACAGCAATTTTTGAACTGTTGTAACCACTTGCCAACATACCAATCAGTTCTCTTTCCCGCGCCGTTAATGAAGAGTACACGTTAATATTATTTTTTATGAACTGATTTTCTTTTGCAATCAGTTTATAGTATTTATTCAGGTTTTTCATGACAAAAAAAAAATCGACGTGCAAAATATTTCAAAACCGGCACTGAATCAATAACCGAGCTTGGGTATTTTTTGGATGGCAGAAAAATACCTTTTCGTAATAATTCTGAATAGCAGTGTGTGGCAGAAAAGCAATGAAAAAATACCCAAGCTTGGGTATTTTATGATCGAATTCCACCAGGTATATTTGAAATGGCGATAAAAAAGGTTTTAGCTGAATTATTGAATTGTATTGAATGACTTAAGCATCAAACAATAAAAAATAATTTGGCTAACTGCAGATTTTAAATAGAAAAACCGGGAGTTATGAATGAAAAAAACATGTTTACACATTATGCCTATCCATTGGTAAAAACCGTTTTGAGAATTCCTATTGCAAAATTCTTCATAATTTTTCTATTTATATGGGGAGGCATGATCATAGAGGCAATGCCTCAAAGTACCAACATGAACACCTTTGAATTTGACGCAGCGGTCATTGATGTCTCTACTCCAAAATGCGGGTTGGCTTCCGTATTGGACGAAAACAATCACACCCACATTGCCTGGGTTGAAAAGGTGAATGATATTCGTTCTCTGAAATACAGTCTTTTCAACGGTGTTAATGTTACAACCGCTACTGTATATGAAGGGAACTTGAACGAGGGAATAGCTGCACCTTCCATTACCCTGGATGATAACAATAGTCCTCATATAGCTTTTTTTGTAAAACGCGATATTGATGGAGCAACCAGGTCAGGCAATTACGCCGTTTACTACTCAGGAGATACTGATGGAGATGGCATTTTCGAAACAGAACAGGTTTCCACAAACCCTGAGTCACCTGATGATAATTCAAATGGAATTTACCATTGTTATGTTAACGGACGCCCTCAGATAACCAATATTGAAGGCACTATAAAGATATTTTATATGTCACAGATCAGCTCCCTGAATGGATGGGACAACCACATCATCTCTGCGATAAAAAGTGAATCAGGATGGCAACACCAACAGGAGTACAATAGTGACAACATCGCCAATGTAAGTCCGGATAATGCCACCTCTTTTGCTCCATACTCCGATAACCGGCTGTATCACGCCTATATTGATCTTTCAGATTACGATCCATACATCAGCAACTACAATTATGGATGGAATGATTTTATAATTAACGGATATTCCGGGTTTGGTGACAACAAAGATCCTCATATTGATTTAGTGGATGGAAAATATTACCTCACGTGGATGCACAACAGTGATTCAAAAAAAGCTTTTGTTGTCTTCCAATTGGAGAGCCCTTGGAATAAAACAGAAATACCCGTTGAAAACAGTCCTGCAGGCAATCTTTTCCCCTCCACCCTGGATATTGTTACCGGGGATTTTGTTGGGTTTTATAATAAATCATGGTCCGATGAAGCGTACCTTGTTACCCTGGATGAATCTGCCAATGTAGTTGAAACACCATTAACCGGAATTGGGTCTGCCTTTGGTAAACGCGTTTTAAACGCCAGGAACGGATATATTTCCCTGGTAACTGCCAGTGAGAGCTACAGTAAAATTTATATTACCACAAATACGGGCGGAAGCACCGGTGACGAACTGGTAGCCGATTTTAATGCTTCATTGACAACGATTACTGCAGGCGAGTCAGTAAATTTCACAGACGCATCAACAGGAAACAATTTATCCTGGAGCTGGTCATTTCCAGGAGGCAGCCCTAGTTCATCAACCCTGCAAAACCCGGGCGTAGCATATTTAACACCCGGGACTTATGATGTTGAGTTGACCATATCGGATGGAACAACAACAGATGTTATAACTAAAACGGATTATATCACAGTAAATGAAGGGACAACAGAATTCCAGGCTGATTTTACATCTACTTCAACCATTATTGATGCAGGCGGAACAGTGACATTTACGGACCAATCAACCGGCACTCCTTCAGGCTGGCAGTGGATTTTTGAAGGGGGTACCCCGGCAACAAGCACAGAATCCAACCCGGTTGTAACATACAATGTTACCGGAACTTATGATGTTACCCTTATTGCTAAAACCAGAACAAATGCTGATACACTTATTAAAAAAGATTACATCGAAGTAATCGAAAATGGTACATCCACTCCTACATACAACGGCGGTTGTTGGCAAATGAGGGATGAAATTGTAAATCAGCAATATTTCAATCCTCATAAAGAATACTTTATTGATAGCAACGGTGCATATTATTTCACATCAAACGGATATAGCAACGACAGTGTCATAAAATTTATTGATCCTTTAACACCTGCCTGGAAGCATGCTTTAAGATATACCATCAATGACACCTATTTTGATTTTGTTTTGGAAGACGTGTCAACAAACGGCCATCTGGCCCTTACAAATACGAGAGTAGATTGGCATGGTAAGCCATACAGCTCATTAAAAATACTGGATACAGACAGAAATGAAATCTTTGCCTTTACTGACATCAAGCATTTAACCATTATTCAGAGCATATACAGTAAAGCTGAACTGCATCTTTACATCCTGATAAATGAAACACCAAATGCGACGGAAATAATTGATTTAAGCCCAACGGTTTCCATAACCACTTCCACATCAGGCTATAAATTAGTTAAACTCACGTTTGATGCTAATGCCAAGCCGGTTGAAGCAACAGAATTGTTTCAGAGCTCTGAATGGCCAGGGTTTGAATACGGGCAAAAAATCACTGAAAGCCCGCAGGGTGGAATTGCCATGAAAATTACAAACAACAACCATATTGCGTTTAATGATGGCTCCACATTGACAATGAACAGTGATGAAAATTATACCCTGGTTTATAATAACAACAATCAGTTTGAATATTATGTAAAAACGAGCATTACCCTGGATCCAAATATGAATGATGGATTTTTACTTACTGACAACTTTGATGTGTATTATTATATCACAAATCCTGCTGAATGGACCATTGATGGCATTGAACTAAACAGAGTTGAGCATGCCACATTCAGAAAATTCCTGATAAAATATAACCAGTCAGGCATTCAATGGGCAAAGGCACTCAATAATTTCATTGAAGCATCAGGAGCGGAA
>CAZZBU010000047.1:0-20966 GCA_964652315.1 uncultured Bacteroidales bacterium | reverse complement strand
AGCCGCGCACAGGAAGGTGGTTATGCCAGTGGCAACAACGCTTTTGGCGATAAAACCAAGGCGGTTTATTTTGATAATTCAGAGGATTTTACAGAGGTTACCGCCCTGATGTGCAAATTTGGCGTATCCAAAGGTTCAGCAGGCAATGTTGAATTTGTTATCTGGGATGAAGATGAAACCAGTGGCGAACCCGGACAAATCCTCACAAGCAAACAACATTCTTTCAGTAACATTAAAGAGGATGTAAACTCAGGCAAAATGACTACAATTGATTTTTCAGAGCCAGTAACTGTTGACGGCCCCTTCTTTGCTGGGGTGATTCTCCCGGACACAGAAGGCGACACCCTGGCCCTGTACATGTATGATCAAACGCCCAACATAGCCTGGGAACAATTTAAATCCGGATCATGGTATCCGTTTGATTCGGAGTACAGTTGGCAAACTGAGGCCGGACTGGCCATCTTTCCAATAGTTGATAAAGGTTCCTCAAATTCTACCCCGGTAAATCACGTAATGGAAGCAGCCAACATCCGGGTTTATCCGAATCCATTCAGGAATATATTTACGGTTGAACTTCCAAACGAATATAAAAACAGCAGGGTGAAAGTTGTTGATTTATCCGGCCGTGTGGTGTTTGAACAGGTGGTTTACAATCCATCCGGTTTCCGCATCAACCTGGCGCAACATCAACCGGGCATGTACATTCTGCAGGTTAGTCATGAAAACAGACAATACAGCAGGCTTATTCAAAAACAATAATTCAACGCATTAAACTGATTATTACACGATAATACCGCATTTTTGCTAGGTCGTGAAAGGGCGAGGCTGTTCTGGCTGAGCCCTTTCTTTTATCCTGGCCAGCCGAACTCATATCATGTGAGTGTTAAGTTTACAACAGATTTATTTACTCACAACCATCTGCACCGTGGTCTGTGTTTTTTGAGTGAGGATGAGTGAGCGTTTATCAACCACCGAAGCAATGGTTTCATCATCATAATAACGAACTGTGATTATTTCCAACCCATGACGGAGGTTTACATTAAATATTTTTTCAAGTTTTTGAATGGTTCTGCTCAGTCTTGTAGGATCATTATTCACACATACATTAAAGCTTACAGCTGAATTTTGCATCAGGTTTATTTTTAAGCCTGTTTCAGCAAACGCAGGAAAAATATCCTGGAGATGTTCTTCAGCGATAAACGAAAAATCACGGGCAGAAATCTGAACCAGCACCTGATCCTTTTTAAAAATGTAACAGGGCACATTTTGCACTATCTTCTCGTTTAGTATCTGTGTGCCTTCTTCCTGGGGGTTTAAAAAAGATTTAACATACAACGGAATTTGCCGGTTCTGCAAGGGCTGGACGGTACGGGGATGAATCACACTTGTACCGTAATAAGCCAGCTCAATAGCGTCACGGTATGAGATTTTATCCAGCTTTATTGTCTCTTTAAAAAACTTGGGATCTGCATTGAGCACACCCGGCACATCTTTCCATACCGTAACTGAGTTGGCCCACAAATAATACGCCAAAATGGCTGCTGAAAAGTCGGAGCCCTCGCGGCCAAGTGTTGTGGTGAGATTGTTAATGGTAGAACCAATAAATCCCTGGGTAATATACAAACGCTGGCTGCCATCAAACGTAAATGTCTTGCGTATGAGCCCTTCGGATAATTTCCAGTCAACATTGGCTTCGCGGTATGTATTATCTGTTTTGAGGTAATTTCGGATGTCAATCCATTTATTGGCAATGCCCTGCTGGTTCAGGTAAAGACTGATTATGGTAGTGGATAGCAATTCACCAAAAGAAACTACTTGATCATATTCAAAATTAAAATTCAGCGAAACGGGTTTTTTCAGTTTCGTAAGCATTTCTTCTTTGAGTGAATCAATTGCAGCTTTGCCTTTTTCCCCTGTTTCCAGGACTTCAGCTATGGTATAATGATAATCTAAAACCTCGTCCAGAACGGCATACATACCCTCATCGCCTTCAAAATAAGCCTGTACGAGATTTTCCAGTGCGTTGGTAGTTTTTCCCATGGCTGAAATGACTACAACCAAATTTCTATCGTTATACCTGTTGAGGATAGCTGCCAAATTTTTTACTGAGGGGGCATCTTTTACAGAAGCACCGCCGAATTTAAATACTTGCATGGGTATGGGTTTATAAATTCACGAATCATCTGTTTCTAATAGTCGCTAAATTAAATTAATTTTGCGCCTTTGACCAGAATATTTATCATTTTAACCTGACCACAACATAATTGCCATAAAATTGATTAACAACAAATGCTTGAAATAAAGGAATTAATAAAACATTACGAAGGCCTGGAACCAACAACAGCGTTATTGGAAAAAATCTCGTTGAAGGAACCGGCCATCACTGAGTTGAGAGGGACCAGCGGTTCATCCCAGTCGGTAATTGCATCCTTTGCCATGCTCAAGAATAAGGGAGTACATGTGTTTATCAGGCCCGACAAGGAATCAGCCGCTTATTTTCAAAACGATTTGCTTGCCCTGTTGGATGATGAATCCGTTTATTTCTTTCCTTCGTCATACAAAAGGTCGGTACAATTTCAACAAACCGAACCATCAAACATTATCCTGCGAACGGCCGTGTTAAACCAGATTGCGGAACTGGAAGGCAACGCAAATAATCATCAGCCTACAGCCATTGTGACCTATCCCGAGGCATTGGTCGAAAAAGTGCTTTCCACAGAAAACCTGAAAGAAAACACCCTGAAACTGATAAAAAATGAAAACATCTCCATTACGTTTATTGAAGAAGTATTGCAGGAATATGGGTTTGTTCATGCTGATTTTGTGTATGAACCCGGACAATATTCAATAAGGGGCTCCATTGTTGATATTTTCTCCTTCTCTGATGCCCGTCCGTACCGCATCGATTTTTTTGGAGATGAAGTGGAATCCATCCGCGCCTTTGACGTAGAGACTCAGCTTTCGAAAAAAGACTTTTCTTCCATTACCATCGTACCCAACCTGAGTGATAGCAAAACCACCGGCATTAAAAAGACATTTTTGGAGTATCTGCCCAAGGAATCAACCCTTTGGATGGATTACCCGGAATTGATTTTCGATAAAGTATCATCAATTTATGAAAGCACGGGTTTTGAACAGGCAGATAAGACATCACAACTGGCCGGGCATGACGAATTAAAAGGGCAAAGCAATAGATTTAATGTTATCGTAACGGCCAACAACAGGTATTACAAACCTGCAGCTAAAATTGAATACGATTGCCTGCCCCAACCGGCGTTTAATAAAAACTTTGATTTGCTGGTTGAAGACATCAAACAAAACAAATTGCTTGGCTATACAACCTATATACTGTCAGACAACGAAAAACAGTTTGACCGGTTAAATACCATTTTTGAAAGCCTGGATGCCGATATTCATTTTGAACCGGTGTATAAAACCCTGCACCAGGGATTTATTGATCAATCTTTGCGGATACTGGTGTATACTGATCACCAGATATTTGACCGCTATCATAAATTCAAAATCAACCGTTCCTTTGATAAAAAAGCTACCCTTACCCTGAAAGAGCTTACAAGCCTCAACCCGGGCGATTATGTGGTGCATGTGGATCATGGTATCGGTATTTTTGGTGGTATGGATAAGATTGAAGTCAATGGCAGGCAACAGGAGTCCATCCGGTTGATTTTCCGCGATCAGGATGTGTTGTATGTAAGCATTCACTCCCTGCATCGCATCTCAAAATATAAGGGCAAAGAGGGCGAACAGCCTAAAATATACAAGCTTGGGTCCGGTGCCTGGCAAAAATTAAAGCAGAAAACCAAAAAGAAAGTTAAAGATATTGCCAAAGACCTCATTGCTTTGTATGCCCAGCGAAAGGCTGAGCAAGGTTTTGCGTTTGCTCCTGACACCTATTTGCAAAATGAGTTGGAGGCTTCCTTTATCTATGAAGACACCCCAGATCAGGAAAAAGCTACAAAAACTGTAAAAGAAGGGATGGAATCATCGTACCCCATGGATTGCCTGGTTTGCGGTGATGTGGGATTTGGCAAAACAGAGGTAGCCATCCGGGCAGCCTTTAAAGCTGTAACCGATAACAAACAGGTGGCTATCCTGGTACCCACCACTATTCTTGCCCTTCAACATTACAGAACGTTCTCAGAAAGGTTGAAAGATTTCCCATGTACCATCGATTACATTAGCCGGTTGAAAAAGCCTGCAGCTCAGCGGGAAACGCTCAAGCACCTTTCAGAAGGCAAACTGGATATTATCATCGGAACCCATCGTTTGGTTGGGAAAGATGTAAAATTCAAGGATCTGGGATTGCTGATTATTGATGAAGAACAAAAGTTTGGCGTTGCTGTAAAAGAAAAACTGAAAACCTTTAAGGTAAATGTAGATACCCTGACATTAACAGCAACACCTATTCCACGGACCCTTCAATTCTCGCTAATGGGCGCACGCGACCTGGCAATAATCAATACCCCACCACCAAACCGGCATCCCATAATTACTGAAGTACATATTTTAAGTGAAGAGATTATTGCCGAAGGAATACAATACGAGATGTCCCGTGGCGGGCAGGTATTTTTCATTCATAACCGGGTACAAAACATCCTTGAGGTTGAAACTCTGATTAACAGAACAGTACCGCAAGCAAAAACCGTTGTTGCCCACGGGCAGATGGAAGGCCCAAAGCTTGAAAAAATCATGCTGGACTTTATTTCAGGCGATTATGATGTACTAATTGCTACCAGCATTATTGAATCCGGTCTTGATATACCCAATGCGAACACTATTTTTATCAATAACGCCCATCATTTTGGCCTAAGCGATTTGCATCAGCTTCGAGGGCGGGTAGGCCGTTCAAACCGGAAAGCCTTTTGTTATTTGCTGGCACCACCGGTGACGGTTCAAACCCCCGAAGCACGACGGAGATTGAAAGCAATTGAAGAGTTCTCGGAACTGGGCAGTGGGTTTAACATTGCTATGCAGGATCTGGATATAAGAGGGGCAGGTGACTTGCTTGGTGCCGAACAATCGGGTTTTATCACTGATATTGGGCTGGAAACTTACCAGCGCATCCTCAACGAAGCCATGCTTGAGCTACGCGAAAATGAGTATAAAGAATTATTCAGCTCCGAGAAAGCAACAAGCGATAAGGAAGGTGAAACCTCCATGGAGATACAACAATTTGTATCTGATTGCATCATTGACACTGATCTGGAATTGCTGTTTCCTGACAGCTATATTGAAAATATTACTGAAAGGCTCAGGCTTTACCGGCAGTTAGATAACATCAATGAAACCGAGGAGCTTGAAAAGTTCGAACAAATGTTGGAAGATCGTTTTGGCCCGCTCCCAAAACCTACCAAGGAATTAATGCAAGTGGTACGTTTGCGCTGGCTTGGGAATTCGTTGGGTATGGAAAAAATCATTCTCAAATACTCCAAAATGGTTTGCCATTTTGTTTCCAACCAGGAATCGGGATTTTATCAATCTCCGGTCTTTACGCATATTCTGCAGTTCTTTCAGGAAAACCCAACTGTTTTCTCCCTGAAGGAAACCCGTGAAAAATTAACCATTACGGCTGAAAGGATTGACTCGGTGAGCAATGCCATCCAGAAGCTGAGTTTACTTAACTATAATAATGTACCTGCCGAATGAATCTACTGATAGACATTGGAAATAGCATGGTGAAAATTGCTCTGGCCAACGGTGATACCTTACAACCGGAACTGCACACATCATACGAAGATATCGTGCCGTTCTTAAACCGGCTTCTGGTAAAACATCCCTCCATTAAACGGGCCATCATAAGTTCTGTTGGAAAGCCAGTTGAGAAAAGCATAAAGGATTTGTTAAACGGAAAACAGATACCAACCATCCTTTTTGATGCCGAAACACCCATCCCGATAAAAAACAACTATGCTACAAAAAGTACTTTAGGCAGCGACAGGCTGGCTGCAGCTATTGGGGCATGGGCCTTATACCCCGGACAAAACACTTTAAGCATCGATTGCGGTACAGCTTTGACCTATGAAATGGTCACAGCGCAGGGTGTTTATCTTGGAGGAAATATCGCACCGGGCATGCAAATGAGGTTTAAGGCCTTGCATGAGTTTACTGCCCGGCTGCCCCTGGTGGAGGCTGATTCTGATTTCAGTTTTTATGGGAAAACTACTCAAGAGGCCATCCGGGCAGGAGTAATAAATGGTATTATTTTTGAAATAGAGCGCTACATTGATGAAACAAGCAATAAATATCCTGATTTAAAGGTTATTCTTACTGGCGGAGACGCATTTTTTTTTGTGAAACAATTAAAAAAAACCATCTTTGTGGTTTCAAATCTGATCCTTGTTGGATTAAACAGAATTCTAGAATACAATGATTAACAGAATATTTACCATACTTTTTATGCTTTTGGTGTCTGTTGCTGATATGAGCGGGCAAAACAATACATATTCCCCTTATTCACGTTACGGATTGGGTGAGTTTATTAATCCGGGATATGGTCCGAGCCGGGCTCTTGGCGGAGTTGGTATTGGCACAAGGTTCACCAATCAGATTAATTACCTGAACCCCGCTAATTATACTTCGCAGGACACCTTATCTTTTTTGTTTGACGTTGGACTTTTTGGTAATTCTTCAAGGTACCGTACCACAAATACCAGCATACAAAACAGCCTGATTAACCTGGATCACCTGGCTATGAGCTTTCCCATTAGTAAATGGTGGTATTCCAGTTTCGGATTGATGCCCTATACCGGTGTGGGTTATGATGTCCTTGAAATAAGGCCGATTACAGGCAGTGAGTATTTGCAACGAACCCAATATAGCGGCAACGGAGGTTTGAATAAGTTTTATTTTGGTAATGCAATCCGCATCGGAAACCATCTATCCATTGGTGCCAACGCCAGCTACCTTTTCGGAATGCTTGAATACAATTCGATTCAGACAATACTAACTCCGGATTCGACAACAAAAGCCAATTCTTATCCCTCGGAATTATCTGAGACCATTGATATACGCGATTTTGTATTCGACTTTGGTGTACAGGTATTTGGTACCATAGCCGAAAAACACAGCCTCGTATTTGGGGCTACTTATGAGCCATCTTCTGATATCAGGGTGTTTCAGACCTTTGAAAAATCTACAACCATACCATTCGGATATGGAAAGGACACATTGGAATACTTTGAAGATTTGAAAAAACAAATTACACATCCTGAAAAAATTGGCTTAGGGTTTTCCTATCACTTTGACCGGAAATTGTTGATTGCCTTTGATTATCAGCAGCGCAACTGGTCGAAATATCAGTTTCTTGACAGGCAGCAACAACTAAAAGACAGTAAATCCTACAAAGTTGGCATCCAGCTCACCCCAAATCCTCAAACCCTGCGCCGGGGAACTCTTAAAAGTTACTTAAACAGGTCGGATTTTCGGTTGGGCGGCCATTATGATGAAACCTATATTCAATTTGACGACGTCAATATAAAAAACTATGCGGTTAGTGTTGGTCTTGGTTTACCCCTGGCAAACAATAAAACACGAATTAATTTATCTTACGAGCTTGGCGTAAAAGGCACTACCGACAACGGGTTGATTGAACAGCAATACGGCATTTTTTCTATTGGATTATCATTGTATGACAGATGGTTCTATCAAGCTAAAATTGAATAAGTTTACCGGTATATGCCTGCAAAATTTCTGGCATTATTATTGACCTTAATTTTAACAGTAACTATAATAAATAAGAGAGGGATGAATTCTAAAGTATTTTATTCATTAATTGCAGCATTTTTTATTGGTTTATTCAGTTATCATGCATCTGCACAAAAAGGCGTTGAAGACGGTTCGAGATTCGGACACGGTGAAGACAGTATCCGATGTATTCGTAACCTGTCGTTGTCGCGTGAATATGCACGCAACAAGGCCTATAACGATGCTTTGCCATTCTGGCGCACTGTGTATAACGAATGTCCGCGAGCCAGCAAAAACATTTACATTGATGGTGTGAAAATATTTAGTCATCTTATTGAAAATGAGCAAGATAAGGAAACACAAATGGCTTATTTGGATACGCTCATGAACATATATGACCAACGCATAGAGTATTATAAACAACGCGGATTTGTTCTTGGCCGCAAAGGAATTGATTTGTTGCGCTACAACAGGACAAGTGTCGATGCGATTCAGGAAGCTTATGGTTACCTGTCTGAATCCATGGAACTGGAAAAAACAAAAACTTCTAATGCTACGCTGGCAACACTTTTCACTTCTTCCATTGCTTTGTATAAGGCTGGCGTCTTTGATGAAAGCAATGTAGTTGAAGATTATGCCAGAATTATGGAAAACATTGATAGCCAACTGGCCAAACAGCCCAACAATAAAAGATTGTTGTCGGTTCAGAAAATTGTAGAAGACAACTTTGTGGGAAGTGGTGCTGCTAATTGCGATGCACTGATTTCTTTATATACACCTAAGTACGAAGCAAATCCTGAAGATATTGATTTATTAAAAAATATTTTAAACTTCCTTGATCAAACAGGATGCAAGGATGAACAATTGTTTTTTGATGCCAGTGCCAGTCTTCATAACCTGGAACCATCGGCATTATCCGCATCGAGCATGGCAAGCATGTCCATTGAAAAAGAAAATTTTGATTTAGCATATGATTATTTCAAACAGGCCATTGAGCTTGAAACCGATGACGATAAAAAAGCAGATTATTATTACAGCCTAGGAATTATAGCCAACAAGCGGAATGATCTGGCTGAAGCCCGAGAGCATGCACAACAAGCAGCAGAATTAAGAGCAGACTGGGGTGAGCCATATATCTTAATAGGCAATCTTTACGCAAAAAGCCTTGATTTATGTTCTGATCTTACCTTACCCAAGTCGGTTTTCTGGGTAGCGGTAGATAAATTCATTCAGGCTAAAAATGTGGATCCGGATGTTGCCTCAAAAGCAGATGATTTGATAAACACTTATTCACCTTATTTTCCTAATAAGGAAGATGCTTTCTTTCACAATATAATTGAAGGAAGCACATATAATGTTGGTTGTTGGATAAATGAGAATACTACGGTAAGATTTTAAATACAGGTGTTTGGAAAACCATGTAACCATGATTTATTGCTTTGACCATATTCAAGAATTGTATAACAGGAATTCCAAATACCTGTTTTTACCTCTTTTGTTTTGTTTAGCCCTGCTCTGTGGTTCTTGCGAAAATGATATAGAAAAAATCAATGCCCTCGCCAGCGAGGAAATATATCCCAGCCGAATTGTGAATGATGTAAGAATCATTTACACCGATTCGGCAAAACTGGAAGCAGTGCTTGAAGCCAAAGAGGCCTATTATTATGAGATGGTTGAGGAGCCTTATTATGAGTTTCCGTCTGGATTTTCTGTAGAATTATATGATGAAACCGGCGAATTGCATCATCACATCACTGCGAATTATGGAAAAGCTCTTCTAAAGGAAGAACTCTGGGAAGCCAGAAATGACGTAATCGTTAAGGATTTGATAGATAATCGTCAGCTCAACACAGAACAACTCTTTTGGGATCAGAAAAGCGATAAAATATATTCCGATAAATTCACTAAGTTTACCGATCAGGGAGATATTACAACTGGTGAAAAGGGGTTTGAATCAAACCGGGATTTCACCAATTGGCGATTAATAGGAACTAGAGGTACCGTGCATGTCGAAGAAGATTAAACCAGCATTCATACTCGAAATAATCTGGCTCATAACATTTGTTTTGTGTGCCGGTGCCAGCATTTATAAAACCACCCAGGAAGGTTTCCGCGAAAGTATTTTATTTTACCTTTTGAGCTTTGTATCTTTGCTAATGTACCTTATGCGAAGATACATGCGAAAAAAAAGAGCACAATAACAAATGGACTATCTTGTTATTATTTTGCTTTCACTGCTTATGTCCGCTTTTTTCTCGGGCATGGAAATAGCCTTTTTATCAGTAAACCGGTTACGTATTGAACTTGATAAGAAACAAGGGAAGTTCAGCTCGAAGGTTATTTCCGTTTTCACCTCAAATCCAAACGAGTACATAGCCACTATGCTTGTCGGTTATTACATTGCCCTGGTCATCTATGGCCTAATTATGGCCATCGTACTTGAACCTGTAATCTCACAAATCACACAAAGCGAAGGTACCATCTTGTTTTTGCAGACGATAGTTTCAGCCATAATTATTCTGATTACTGCTGAAGTTCTTCCCAAAACCCTCATTCGCATTAATCCCCATTTTGTACTGAGCTTTTTTTCGGTCCCGATTTTTATTTTTTATATCATTTTTTATCCCGTTACCAAGATTACCATCTTTATCGCGCAGAGTTTCATCCGTACTATTTTTAGAAAAGATGTACCAAGAAAGCCTGAAAAAATTGTTTTCAGCAAAATGGATCTGGATCATTTAGTAAGTGAAGGCCAAACCGATACACTGTTGCGGGATGAAAAAGACCGTGAAATAAAAATTTTCCAGAATGCGCTGGCTTTTTCTACTTTAAAAGTTCGCGATTGCATGATTCCACGCACCGATATTGTGGCACTGGGCATTAACTCAAGCCTTGAGGAAGTAAAACAAACCTTCATCAACACCGGCTTGTCAAAAGTGCTCATTTATGAACGCGATATTGATGATATCATTGGTTATTTAACGCATAAGGAATTGTTCACTAATCCTGAGGATATCCGGTCGAGGTTACACGATATATCATTTGTACCAGAGACCATGTCAGCAAGAAACCTACTGAAAGAATTTATCACACAACAAAAAAGCATTGCCGTAGTTGTGGATGAATTCGGAGGCGTGTCCGGCATGCTTACCATCGAAGACATAATTGAAGAAATATTTGGTGACATAAAAGACGAGCACGATTTAGTGGAGCGTTATGAACAAAAACTCAGCGATCGGGAATATATTTTCTCCGGACGGCTTGAAATTGAATACATTAATGAAAAGTACCAACTTAATCTTCCGGAAAGCGACGAGTACGATACGGTTGCCGGTCTGATTATTTTCTACTCAGAAAAACTACCTACCATAAACGAACACATTGAAGTAAATCAGTTCAGGTTCAAAATTTTAAAAGTTACCCAAACCCGGATTGAACTAGTAGGTATGGAGCTTATAGGTTAAGATACAGCGAGTTACACCGACTGCTTTATCCTTTCTTTTTTTTTTAAATGAACTCTTCCTAAACGATTAATAATTACTATATTCGTAGCCTGAAAAAAATGTAGTATTCTTAAAACTAAATAAATGGCGACTTTAGAGAAAATAAGGAACCGGGCGGGCGTGTTAATTGCAATTGTTATTGGTCTAGCTTTGGTTGCTTTCATTTTGGGGGACATGTTAACTGCCGGTGGTTCGGCACTTTTCAGCCGCGATAGATATGAGGTGGGAGAAGTAAGGGGTAAATCCATTTCTTACGAAGAATTTTTAAATGAATATGAAGAACTGGCCAATATATACCGAATGAATACCGGCCAAACCAGTCTTGATCAGCAAACCACCGATTTTGTAAGGGAACAGACCTGGCAGAATATGGTCGACGACATCGTACTGGGCAGAGAATATGACAAACTGGGTTTGGGTGTCAGCGCCCGTGAGCTATTTGAAATCATTCAGGGGCCTAATCCTCATGCCATTGTTCGTCAAATGTTCACTGATCCTCAAACAGGCCAGGTAAACAGATCACAATTGCTGGCATTTTGGCGTTCACTGTCTGAAGATCCAAACCAGGAAAGGCTTGCCCTTGCCAGGTTTATTGAAGAATCTATTTTAAGGGAACAATTAAATACCAAATACACTGCCCTGATTCAAAAAGGGCTCTATGTAACTAACCAGCATGCTCGTCAGGAATATATTGAAAACAATAAAAGTGTGGATTTTGAATATGTTTCAAAACCATTTCAGTCGGTTCCGGATACTGCTGTTACTGTTACTGATAGAGAACTGAAGGATTATTATAAAGAGCATCAACAGGAATACAAGCAGGAAGAAACCAGGGATCTGGAATATGTGATTTTCAATATTGAACCCACTGAGGAAGATGTTCAGTTTGCGCTTGAAGAGATCGAAGAGATTAAGGAAGAATTCCAAGAGGTACCGGACGCTGAAGTAGAACAGTTTGTACGGTTCAATTCAGACGAACCATACCGTGCCAGAAACTTTGTTGACGGCGAATTACCTGCAGCTATCAACGATACCATGTTTATGATTTCAGTAGGAGATGTTGTTGGTCCTTACCGTGAAGGAGAGGCTTACAAACTTGCAAAACTTGTGGAAATCAACTACCTACCTGACTCGATTCATGCAAGGCACATTTTAATCCAGCCCACACGGGAGATGGATTACCAACAGGCATACGATATTGCCGACAGCCTGAAAACAATAATTCAAACCGGTGCTGACTTTGCCAGCCTGGCTTTGGAACATTCGGCTGACCAGGGTTCTGCTGCGGATGGCGGTGATTTAGGTTGGTTCCGGGAAGGAATGATGGTTAAACCATTTAACGATACTGTTTTCACAGCAGAGGTAAACGAAGTAAAACTTATAGAATCCGATTTTGGTATTCACATCGCACAGGTAATAGAAAAAAGCAGGGATGTAAAAAAAGTGCATGTTGCCAGAGTTGAGCGTACCATTGAGCCCAGCCGGGAAACCATTAATAATGTCTATAGCCAGGCAAATGAATTTGGCGCCAATAACAGGACGCATGAATCATTTAACCAAACAGTTCAGGAACAGGGTTTAAACAAGCGCATTGCATCAAATCTACGTACAACCGATCGTACCATCTCAGGTCTTGAAAATCCACGCCCGATGATACAGTGGGCATTTGATGCTGAGGAAGGCGATGTTTCGGATATCTTTGAACTTGGTGACAATTATGTGGTTGCTGCCCTGAGTGAAGTGCGTCCGGAAGGCATTGCCCCATTTGAGCAGGTAGCCGCTGAGATTCAGTTGAATGTACTTAAACAGAAGAAGGGTGCTTTAATAGCAGAACAAATAAAAACTGCCAATGCCGGAACCCTTAATGAACTGGCCGGAAACATGGCCCTTGATATTAAAAATGCAGGTGATATTACTTTCTCATCTTTTTCATTACCTGGTGCAGGTGTTGAACCTAAAGTTATTGGTGTTGCAACCAGCCTGGAACAAGGCATACTCAGTGAACCTATAATTGGCACCAACGCAGTTTATGTGCTCCAGGTAACTAATGTGGATGAAGCTGAGCCAACCGAGCAGGATATTGCCATGCAAAAGATGAGGATCCAGCGCGCCTATGAAACCCGCGCCAATAGGGAACCTAAAAATGCACTTCATGAAAAAGCGGATATAGAAGACAGACGTATTAAGTTCTTCTAAAACATAAAAAAGTCCATACTCTAAAAATATGGACTTTTTTTTACTGAGATTATCCCTTTATCACTTTACTGAGTCGACAATTTCTCTTAAAAAATTATGTACTGCCTGTACATCTTCAAGATTATACAAGGCTTGGGTAGGTTTAATTCCTACTTTAATGGTATGGGCATTTTTAGGCAATCCTTCAAACAGAAATTCATCTGTCCAGTCATCACCGATACCCATGATAAAATCATAATCTTTTGACAATAGTTTGTTTGCAGCAGCCCTTCCTTTATTAATTCCACTGTTCTTAATCTCAATAACCTTATTCCCTTCCATAATTTCCAAATCAAGGTTTGACACCAGGCTGGTAAGTTCATCCTTGAGTTCCAAAGCCCGTTGGACTCCAAGATCAGGGTCGGCTTTGCGATAATGCCACACAAGGGAATAGTTTTTTTCTTCAATAAAGGTTCCGGGCGTTCTGTCTACATAAAACTCAATTGCAGGCCGTATAATATCCTTCCATTCATTGCTCAGGTTTTCAATTATTTGCCAGTCACCTCCCGGCTCGCGCGACCAAATTCCATGTTCTACGATGAGGGTGTAATTTTTACCTTCGAACCAGGATGTAAATGTTTCCTTATCGCGCCCAGATATCAGGCACACATTGGTGTCCGGTATAGCTATAAGTTTATCCAGCAAAGATAGTACATCTTCATCAGGCCGTGCTTCTTTTGGATCTATCTTAAAATTGACCAGGGTACCATCATAATCAAGGAACAGCATGCGTTTTTTTGCACTGGTAAATTTTTTGAGTAACTGATTCTTAATTGATTGTGTAACCCTTTTTGCCAGATAATTGTGTTGCAGTTTGGCCACACCATCCATCTGCCCTACAAAATCGCGGGCCCATTTATCTACATTATATCTTTCGAGCCGTGCCTGGAGCACTTTATTTTTTCTGATTTGCTCATCCACCGGCATCTCAAGTGCATCACGAATGGCTGCAGCAACCTCTTCCTTATTATTTGGATTAACGATGCTGGCTTCGGACATTTCCTTGGCTGCTCCTGCCCTCTCACTAAGAATCAACACGCCTTTTCCATCGGTTTTGGTTGCAATGTATTCTTTGGCTACCAGGTTCATCCCGTCCCTTATTGGTGTGATGAGGGCTATTTCTGCTGAAAGATAAAGGTCAATTAAATCCTCGAATGGCATGGAACGATAGAAATACCACACCGGCACCCAGTTGATTGAACCAAAACGTCCGTTAATTTTACCGACAAGCTCATCAACCTCACTTTTCATTATCTGATATTGCTCCACATGCTCTCTTGAAGGGACGGCAAGCAAAACCATCGTTACCTTGTTACGGTATTGCGGATAAGTCTCCAGGAAGAACTCATAAGCCTCAAGCCTTTCTGCAATTCCTTTGGTGTAGTCGAGCCTGTCAATAGACAATATCAATTTCCGGTCTGGAGACATCAGGAAATATTTTTCAATTTCGCGCTGAATGTTCGATTTGTCTTTCACCGATTTCTGGGTGTGCTGAATGGCCATGGTTGAAAACCGGTTGTAATCAATCCCCATCGGAAAAGCATCAACCTTTGCAACGCGGTTGTCCATCTTTATCTGGTTGAAATAAGTTTCATAACCAATCAGGCGGCGCACTGCGCTTAAAAAGTGCCGTTCGTAGTCGTAAGTATGAAAGCCAATAAGGTCGGCTCCAAGCATCCCTTCAATAATCTGATTCCTCCATGGCAAAATCCTGAATACCTCAAAGGAAGGAAACGGTATATGCAGGAAGAACCCAATGTTTACATCAGGATGCCTGTCACGAATTATTTTGGGTAATAGCAATAACTGATAATCATGAATCCAGACCTTATCACCCTCTTTGAGGTTTGAAACCACCACATCGGCAAACTGCTGGTTCACTCTTACGTATGCTTCCCAGGCATCGGTATTGAATTCGGTATACTGACCAAAATAGTGAAACAGGGGCCAGATGGTTTCATTACTAAATCCATAATAAAAGAGATTTACATCTTCTTCGCTCAGGTAAACCGGAAAACATTTTTCTTCTTCGAGTAATTTTTCAACTTTTTTCAGTTCGGTTTTGTTAAATGATCCCTTGTCAAATCCCGACCAGCCAATCCATTGGCTATTGTATTCTTTATAAAATGATTTTAAACCTGTAGCTAATCCGCCTACAGCAGGTGTAATTTGTATATCTTCATTATCTTTATGCACTCCTACTGGAAGCCGGTTAGATACAAATAAAATTCGACTCATTATTGTTTGATTTAATTTAAATTTAGATTAGACATATATTTAGTGAAAAATTTAAGAATAAACAAATTTGATATCCATTATTTTATTGATAGTAACCAAAAAAACAGACAAATAGTTTATGAAGGACCTGGAGTATGGTGTCATTGGAAATTGCAAAAGCGCTGCATTAGTTTCAGAATCAGGAAGTATTGACTGGCTTTGTTTGCCAAATTTTGATTCGGCCTCTGTATTTGCCAGAATCCTTGATGAAGAAAAAGGCGGGATGTTTGATATCCTTGTAGATGAGGATTATTCCATCAGTCAAACATACGTTCCAAAAACTAATCTCTTAAAAACCAGGTTCAGTAATGGTAAGGATGCCTTTGTGGTTTTTGACTTTATGCCAAGATACACTAATGGAAACGGCAATTACTACTCACCACCCGATATTATTCGTTATATAAAATGGATTAAAGGTGAACCTACCATGCGGGTCAGGTTTCAACCCAGGCTTAACTACGCTGCCTCGGAAACCGAGTTGGTGATCAGGGATGAATACATCAAAGGGTTTTCGAAAAACGGGCCCTATGATTCGGTTTATTTATATTCCAGCTTCGACAAAAACAAAGTGCTTCGTAGTGAAGAGCTTACCATCAGCCATGACCACTTTTTTCTGATGAGCTACAACCAAAAGCTTCTGAAACAGGATACTGAGCGGGCCTATCTGAAAATGGAACGAACTAAGGTATATTGGTTAAACTGGAGTGAACGCACACGGTCTTACAAACGATACAACAATGAAATAAGCCGAAGCGCCCTGGTGCTAAAGCTGCTAAGTTTTGATAAATCAGGGGCCATCCTGGCTGCGCTTACAACGTCAATACCTGAAACCATCGGTGAAGTCCGTAACTGGGACTATCGTTTCTGCTGGATTCGCGATGCTTCCATGGTTATCCGCGTGCTTACAGATTTGGGTCATTTGCGGGTTGCCAAGCGGTTTTTGAATTTTATCATCGATATCATCCCTGAAAAAGATGAAAAGATACAGATTATGTATGGCATCAACGGGGATAAAAAACTTACCGAACGTACCCTGGATCATCTTAGCGGATACAAAAACAGTAAACCGGTTCGAATTGGTAATGAGGCTTATAAACAAAAACAACACGACATATACGGTGTGTTGATGGACGTGATTTACCAGCATTTCAAATTATACGAAACCTCCCTCGAAAACAGCGAAGAATTCTGGACCATTGCCCGAAGCATTGTACGCTCTGTGGAGCACAACTGGAAGAGGCCTGACAGGGGGATCTGGGAGATACGAAATGAGCAAAAACATTTTACGTTTTCGAAAGTACTTTGCTGGGTGGCCATTGACCGTGGGGTGAAAATAGCCAGTTTGTTGAACAGGAGCAACTATGTTGAAGAATGGACCGAGCTTCGAAAAAACATCAAAGAAGACATTCTGAAAAAGGCATGGGATGAAGATTTACAGGCTTTCACACAGGCTTACGGCTCCACCGATCTTGATGCTTCCAATCTGCTCATGGAATCTTATGGGTTTATTGATGCCATGGATCCACGTTTTATAAGCACAGTGAAAGCTATTAGAAAACATCTTGAATATAAGGGATTGATGTACCGCTATAAAAACCGTGATGATTTTGGATTGCCATCCTCATCCTTTACCATTTGTACATTCTGGTTAATTAATGCCCTGTATAAAATTGGTGAACGCGATGAAGCACGGGAAAAGTTTGAAGAACTGCTTGGATATAGCAACAGCCATGGTTTATTCAGTGAAGACATAGATTTCAACAGCAAAGGCCTCCTTGGAAATTTCCCGCAGGCTTACTCCCATTTGGCGCTTATTGAAACAGCTATTCTTATCTCCAAAGGTGAACTTTCTATGGAAGAGCAGATGCTGGATGCGTTGCACTGAGAGTAAGGTACGCTTTTACAAAGGCCACAATTTCATCCATCGCCCGGGTGGCCTCGGGAAACATACCCGTTAATAGTGGATAACAATGGACCATATCTTTACCGGCCCGGAAGGTTACGTCAACACCGGCTGCTTTTGCTTTCTCGGCAAATCGCCGGCCATCGTCAAAAAGCTCATCATCCATGCCTGAATTGATGAATAATGGCGGCAGGCCAGCCAAATCACCAAATAATGGCGACATTAACGGTGTATCTTTGGGGTGGTTTCCGGCATAATGCCTGGCAAATACAGACCAGGAGTTTAGTGGGGCTACTGATCGTTTGTTTTTTGTTGTATAGGAATCCCCTGAACAAGTCAGGTCAGTCCAGGGTGCAATGGCCACTGCTGCCACAGGCGTGGGCAGATTGTGTTCTTTAAGGGCAAGCAGGGTTGCCAGTGTAAGGCCTCCGCCTGCAGATTCACCGGCTATTAAGATATTAGCCGGATCATAGCCTTTGTCCAATAAATGCTGGTATACACTTACCGAGTCTTCCACAGCCGCAGGAAAAGGATGCTCCGGAGCCAGGCGGTATTCGTACAACAAATTTGAAAAACCTGTATTCTTTGCGAATTTTGATACTACGCCACAGTGATCGCTGCAGGAACCTGACACATATCCTCCTCCATGAACGTACATTACTACTTTTTCGGCAGGTGCGCCCTGAGGTATAAGCCATTCTGCGTGCATACCTTTGATAGTGGTTTCTTCCGGCGTGACATCAGAAGGCACCTTACCAAAACGGGCTGCTCCTTTCTCGCATTCTTCTCTGAATGCAGTAATTGAGGTATTCATATCAAACACTTCTTTCTTTAACTTTCCCTGGAAAAGATGGCGGTTGCGCATTAAAAAATTTACGGTACGGGCATTGAAGCTTGTCATGATATTTATTTTTTATTCGATACAAATATCGAAAATGATAATAGTAATCTGCTTCACCTATGTAAATTTTTAAAATTTCACCCGTGGAATGTTTCAATAAAACGCTTTTTTCATAGCCCTCATGTGAATTTCTCGCCTGATGGACCTTCCGGGCTTTCAGCCCTGGCCTGGTGAATAGGCCTGATCATCATTTCCCAGGCCTTTGCTGCGCTTCGGCCAGGGCTAATACCGGTTGGCCTTTCAGGTCTTCCGGATAATGACCAGCTAATAACATGAAGGGCTGAAAATTGATGGCGCACCTTGCAATTAGTCGTTGCAACAAAGCTGAGTGGGGCACGGACTACATATTTTGAGTGTTCGAAACATCACATTCATACATCATATTAACCCCGATATTAGGATAAACCAAAAACCCAAAAAACCCCAACCCTAAAACCCATAAACACCGTGATCGCATGCGCAAAGTGCACCGCACATTTTTACGGAGCTGTGATCAGGTATGTAATCCACTCCGCGAAATTTTTCCAGGCCGTGATCGCACCTGCAAAGCAGACAGCGAAATTTTGCGGAGCCATGAACGTGCATGCAAGCGATGCTGCGAAATTCTGCGAAGCCACGATCATAAGCGCTATCGCTTCTTCACAATTTTTCCAGGCTGTGATCACGCGTGCAAAGCACACCGCAAAATTTTACGGTGCCGTTATCATACAAGCAAAGCAAACTGCACGGTTTTTCGGGGCATTTTATATGAAAGGTAGAAAAAAAACCGGTGAGAGGGAGTGGCATGGTTCAAAAAATTTAATTTAACATTGTATATAGTGCAAACTTACAATAAGCAATTAAGCCTATTTTTTTGTTTAGAACCAATAATAAATTACGTTTATGGCTGATATCCGGACCATTAGTTTTACTTTTTACCACAAATACTTCTCCGGGCTTTCGACTTTTTACTAAATTAGTACACAAAATATTAAATACCCATTCCCGGAATCATGAAGCCCCTCGTTTACCAGATAACAACATATTATAAAAATTATAATCTAACCTGTAATTCAATAAATTATGAATAAATTCCATGTGCGCTAATCCCAATGTGGTTTTGCCGGGAAAAACAGCAATGCGGTTATGGAGGTGTTGTAAGCAAGCCTGAAGAATGACCCTGCTCCGAACAAAGCAGATAGTGGAATCGAGCTCTTTGACGAATTGAAATGTCAGACACTTAATCCGACCCAAGTTTAAATTTTTACCCCTCCCGCATTTTTAATTTTTTCTACCAACGCTCATTTGGCACATTGGCAAGCCGCTCAAGCCAACCCACAAACCCAAGCTTGCCAAAGAGCCAAATTTTCCCCACCCGCAAGAACAGGAATTCAAAAAAAGATTGTAAATTTGACAAAAATTGTCCAGATTGTATTTTCAAGAAAAATAAGGAAATGACCATTAAAGAATCTTTTGGGGAACACATTAGGAGGTTAAGGGAAGAAAATGGACTTCCTTTAAGAAAAGTCGCTGCTGTACTGGACATAGATCCGTCCACACTTAGCAAAATTGAAAGAGGAGAACGATCTGCGAATAAAGAAATGATCCCTGTTTTAGCAGAACTATTCAAAGAAGATACTGAAACACTTGGTTTGATTTTGCTTAGCGACAAAGTGGCATATGATTTAAGGGATGAAGAAAACCCAAATGAAATTCTCAAAGTAGCGGAGGAGAAAATCAAGTATTTAAAAACCAAAAGCCATCAGCAAGGCAAATTAGATTTTGACAAGCAATGACCATTCAAGAACTTGTAGAAAAATATCGTTCGGACAGAGTAAGTTGCCTTAAAACAACTTACAATGAAACGCAAGTGCGTAACGACTTTATTGATCCGCTTTTGAAGTGTCTTGGGTGGGATGTGGATAATAATAAAGGAAAAACGCAATTCCTGAGAGATGTTATTCAGGAAGAATATATTGAGGTAGAAGACGAAACAACCAAAAAGAATCCCGATTATACGCTACGCATAAACGGTACCAGAAAGCTATTTGTGGAAGTCAAAAAGCCTTCGGTTAACATTCTAAAATCTGCCAAAGCTGCTTTTCAAACAAGAAGATACGGCTGGAACGCCAATCTTGGTATTTCGATTCTAACCAATTTTGAACACCTCATTATCTATGATTGTAGGTTCAAACCAGATGTTTTGGAAAATGAACAAGTAGCCCGGGTTAGAATTTTCAATTTTGAAAAATATGTTGAGGTCTTTGACGAGATTCAGGAACTAATTTCTTTTAATGCGGCCAATTCCGGTCGGTTAGATGATCTGTTTTCCATTTATGAGAGAAAAGGACAAACTTTTGATGACTATTTCTTAAAACAGATAGAAGATTGGAGGCAAAAATTAGCCTTTACTGCTATTGAGAAAAATGAGAGCCTGGATGATGAAGACATCAACTTTTTGATTCAA
>CAZZBU010000046.1:0-26147 GCA_964652315.1 uncultured Bacteroidales bacterium | reverse complement strand
TAAGTTCTGTTATGCCTATTCTTTCTCCAAGAACATGTTTTTTAAAATCAATGGTAGATAATAAATCTTCAGCTCCTTTTATTTTTTTCATCATAAGAATATTTTTACTGACCTCTTCTTCATTACCCAGATACATATTCTTTTTCAGTTCTTCATATACTTTGTTGGCCTCAAAATCATCTGCCAATACCACAACAAAATGTATTTTCCATCCCATAAGCAGATTGGCCAATGTTGGTACATTCTGTATATTGGTTGCTGGCAAATAATAAAAAGCACCTTTTGCACCGGCCAATTTCATAAAAGCGTTATAAAAATAGTATGAGCTGATGTCTTTTACAATGATGTTATTTTTTCCCTGGATAAACTGGTGATCATTCAAAGGTGTTCCCATTAATGAATAAATAGGGGAGAGCGTATCTGTTGATGCTTTATTAAGACTCCGGGCATTGTATATTTTTGTTTCTGAATAATAATCATCTATATTGGCACGTTGAACAGCCAACAGCCGGTAAAGCTTGTCCACATTAATAAGGTGAGGTGAGTGGGTGGTGTAAACAATTTGCATGGATTTTCTCAAATCTTCAAAAACTTTGAGCACGTCTTCCTGTGCACGGGCATGAAGGCTAAGCCCAGGCTCATCAATCAGTAAAACCCGGGGTTTTTGGGTTTGTTTTGCTGAAGCTTTCAACTCCAGATAAAAGGACAGGAACCAGCGTACACCTCGTGAGCGCTGTTTGGGGTAGAGACGCTCATTTTTATCCTTGATCCAGAATTCCAGGTAGGGTTTACCGCTTTTTTCAGGATGGGTGAAATCATAGTGTTCCAATTCAAAATTAAGGTTGATTTTATTGTTTTCTCCAATTTTCTGGCGCCAGTATTCCTGAAAGCTGATGGTAATTTCACCATTTAACCGTTCAATCTTTTGTTTTAATATGCGGTTGTTTTGCTGCTCAAAAAAACGCTGATCCAGTCCGGCCAGGATTAAAAAGTTCTTGGCTGCCTTGTAGCCTTCACTTATTGTATTTTCTTTGAGAATATCCTCCAGATCAATTCTGTTGGGCAATAAGCTGCTGAAATCTTCGAAAAACTCAAAAGTGGGTATGTATTGAAAAATCTCTGCGCCAAGGGTTTCCAGATTATAGGTGCTTTGTTCCCTGTCAATTTCATTTTTTGCTTCCCGTGTTGCTTTTGACGGCTCGAGGCCATCTATGACTTTTTTAATCACACGAAGCTGAAAACCAAGTCCTTCCAATTGTTCGGTATACCTGGCGCTGCTTTTAGAATAAATGGTTTTTGCCTCGTCTACCTGGGGTAACACTATCTTCTTCTCATGTGCATCAACAGCAAAGCTATATTGGTTTTCAAGTTCACGAAGTGCCTCAAATGCTTGGTTCATAGCATTTTTTTCCTCTTGTATCGATTCTTTGAGGCTGTTGTATGTTAGGCAAACAGTGGCCAAATCCTCCAGTTCCTCCCGTTTTTGTTTTGCAGCTTCATATTCAGGCAATATTTCGGTTAGTTCTGCATGAATTTCTTCGAGGTTCCTGTTTATGTTTGTTAGTTCTTCGTCATACTGTTCCTTAAGCCGTTGTTTGCGGGTTTTATTTAAGTTTTTTTCGGTTGTCGCTTTTTGGTTTTTTAATCCCGATAGGTTGGCTTCAAGTTCAAATCGTTGATTATCAAGGATTTTTAATTTATCAACAGCTTCACCAAATTCGTTTATTGTTTGTTCAATTGTTTCAATGACTTTCTTTTCGGTCTCATGTTTTTCATTTTCAATTTTTTCAAAATAGGTTGCTATTTCGGATTGGCTGATAAGTATCTTACTGGTTTTATCTTCGAACCAAAGTCTTTTAATCTCGATTTCGGTTGCTGGTTCAATGTTTTTCCAGAGTACCTCTGGCAGTTTGTTTTTGGTGAGAATGGTTGCGAGAAAACCTTTCTCAAATGAAAATTTACAATATACCTCCGGCATTTTCAGGTCGCTGCGAAGCATATCTTCCGTGACTTTACCATCATAAAAACACATTAGTCCTTCAAGAACCGAGGTTTTTCCGGATTCATTCTGTCCGATAAGTCCGGTGATATTGTCAGGGGCAAAATCATGCCAATCCGTGTCAATAATGGATCGAAAATTTTTAATTCGAAAAGCTTCCAGTCGCATAAGAAAGTCTTGTTAATTAATGGTAGAATTATATTTTACACCGATTATCAATATGTCGTCAATCTGATCGAGGCTGCCTTTCCATTTAATGAATGTTTTCCAGAGATGGTCACGCTGTTTTGCCATCGACAAATGCTGTATATCTAATAATTGTTTTCTTAAATTATTGTATTTAAATTTTTTGCCCTCCGGTCCACCAAATTGATCGGCGTAACCGTCGGTAAAAGCATAAATAACATCATTTTCTTCAAGTTCCATTGTATTGTTTGTAAAAGATTTTTCTTCGCAGGCATTAATACCAATGGGCATCCGGTCGGCCTTAATTTCAATGATTTTTTTGTTGCGCACTATGTAAAGCGGATTGTTAGCTCCGGCATACTCAAGCATTCCTTTTTCATAATCAATGACATATAATGCCAGGTCCATGCCGTCGCGTTGCTCCAAATCTTCACCGGTCTGATGCATGGCTTTCATCACCATTTCTCGCAATATATTCAGAATCCGGTTTGGGCTGGGCAGGTTTTCTTTTATGGTGATCTGGTCGAGATAAGTAATGCCCAGTATGCTCATAAAAGCGCCTGGCACACCATGACCGGTGCAATCTCCTGCAGCTATAACAATTTTTTTTTCATGTTTTGAGATCCAGTAAAAATCGCCACTAACATAATCTCTTGGCTTAAATAGCAGGAAACTGTTGGGTAAAAGATTTTTCACCAACTCTGGCTTGGGATACAATGCTTTTTGTAAGTTTCCCGCATACCGGATACTATCTGTCAATGCTTTTTGCTGACGGATAATTTCATCACGTTGCGCCTCAATTTTCTCCCTCAAATCCCGTGCTATATCCAGGGCAGCATTCATAATAGGTTTAATAGTTAAAATCTGAATAATCCCGATTCTCAATCATTTTTATCGGATATTGTGTAAGTTACATATAATCAATAGTTTATTTAAAAATATAGCCTGTAATTATTTTTACAAAACAAAATCCAGGTATAACTTTTTATTAACTTTTCAGGAATAAGATTTGTTTTTTTGATAAATATATATAATTTAGTGACAAACTAACGAAAAATTATAATGATTGTTTGGGTAATAGCGTTTTTGGTTTGCTTAGCTATTTTGGCCTGGTTAGTGGAGTCAGCCCCGGAATATGAAGAGATGAGTTCCGGGGAATGGAGAGAGGTGAAGCCTGATGAAGAAAAAAACAAAAATTTGTTTAAGAAAACATCACCTTTTAATCAATCATTTAAACCAGGAATTGGGTTTTTCGAACTTGAAAAGGGAATTAGTGTTTCTACCATTTTAAAGAGCATATTTTAAAAGAACGATATTTTCATCATTTCCCGATAAACTCATAGCAGTTCCTCCAATTAGCAACTCATTGTTGCTGGTCAATGCCAGAGAATTTAATGTTATTTTATCTGCCGTACCAAACATGATGGTATTGATAATTTCTCCGTTGGTGTTAAGCTGAATAACTACGGCATCGTCACCGGCAGTTCCGCCAATGTATACATTACCTTCATTATCTGTCATTGAGGTGGTAATTTCATGCCTAGTTTCAAAACCAAATGTTTTCGTCCATATTTCGTTGCCTGATGCTTCATATTTTGAAATAAATATATCTAAAGAGTCGTGTTTGCCAGCAATAAATATGGTTTCTGTTCCGGCACAAATTGTTGATATGGAATCGATGGAATCGCGGTACACTTCCCATTTCAAATAGCCTTCGTTGTCTGTTTTGAACAGCCACTGATTACCTCCACCCAGAATTTCATTTTGCCGGTGCACAGCTACATCAACTGTTTTACCCTTATTAATATAGTCTCTGCTCCACAGTCTTTTCCCATCCATGGATAATCTGGTAAGGAAGTAATGAGGAGCTATGATGGAATCGCCCTGATACAAATACCCACCAACAATAATTTCGCCGGCATCATTTAGTGCAATGCCTGTTGTCTCAACTGAGCCGATTACCCGGTTCCATATTTTATTCCCTTTATCATCTATTTTAAACAGCCATGATTTGCCGTCAAGGGTATCATAATTGCTTTGGGTATAACCGCCCAGTATAATTTCATTGGTATTATTGATGCTGGCCTGGGTGACCACATCATTTTTAAAATCGCCCACCTGCTTATTCCAGATCATTTTCCCCTCATTGTTAAGCATCAGAATCCAGCCATTGAAATAGTTTGTTGTATCTTCCTGGGTATTGCCGGCAATAATGATTGATTCGTCCAGGGCCTCAACAGCTCCACAGAAATCGTTTCTGGAATTATTATCAAAAACCCTAACCCACAATAGATTATCTCCTGGATATTTGTTTTGTTGCTTCAGGTTTTTACCTAATTCTGATGATTTCAGATTGAAAATATCAACATATTGACCCCCTTCGGGATATCGGGCAATAAATTCATTGAAGCTTTCCAGGGTTTTAATCCGTTTTGCCCGTTGATAGATTAAATCTTTTTGTAATAATTTGGCATCCATTACTTCCAGCGCTTCAGGAAAAGTATTGATGAAGTTTTCAAAAGCTTCAACCGTATTTTTTTGCCTGGCTTGGTCAAAGGCTAGTTTATTTCGTATCCTTAATGCTTGCGATAATTCTTTTGCTTGGGGATAATTGTTAATAAATTCCTGAATGGCTTCCAGGCTATTTTTGTTTTTTGCCTCTTCAAAAATCAGACGGTTGCGTTTTTCTATGGCAAGTGGAACTTGTGCAGCATCAGGATAATTGTGGATAAAAGCATGGAAAGCGTCTACGGTATTTTGTTTTTCAGCTGCCCTGAACTCAAGATAATTTCTAATATGAATGGCATTTTGATGGTATCTGAAGTCAGGAAACTGTTCGATTACCTGGTTGACAATTTGCAAATCATTGCCTTCACGTACAAGCCTGATAAGTTTATCTTCCATTTCTTCTATGGAGATTTCCATCTTTTTTTTCACAGGCCTGCTGCTTCTTCGCTCTTCGGTGTTGGTATAATACTCAGCAATTATTTCCTGGTCTTCGGCTGATATTTTGCTTATGTTGTTTTGCACCAAATCAGCATGTTCCCAGGAAACCAGGTAATCCTTTTTTGTGAAATTTTCATTGGAATAAAGCAGGGCCATACCAAAATGTGCGGCCATGTGGTTATTATCTTCAGCCAAAATTTCTTTAAAAAACTCATCAGCTTTTTCGTAGTCCGGTTTTTCCAATTGTTTGTATGCTCTTTTAATGTTCTGGCTATGAGCTACAACAAATCCAAATACCAGAACAGAACTAAGAATATAGCGCTTTGAAAGTATCATGTGTAATGCGATTTTTTTTATTTTTTAATGATTCTGAATTCAACCCTGCGGTTTTCAGCTCTTCCTGCTTCCAGGCTGTTGGTTTCAATTGGACGGCTTTCACCATATCCTACAGCAACCAGGCTTTGTGAATCCACTCCTTTGTCTACCAGATATTTCACCACAGACTGGGCGCGGCCTTCAGATAGTTTTTGATTATAGGATTCTGAACCTTCAGCATCGGTGTGTCCGGAAATTTCTATTTTGCTAATATCATTTTCCTTTAAAAAGTTGGCTACATGATCCAGTTCTTTATGGGATTCGGGTAGTAAGGCTGTTTTCCCGAATTCGAAAAAGATATTTTCAAGCACAATGGCTGCACCTTCTTCAATATTTTTTAATGGATCGACAAATTCATCCTTTTCAATTTCCGGCTCTATAAAGGTTACTGTACCTGTGGCACGGCAATTATATTTGTCTGTGGCTTCCCAGGTATATACACCTCCTGACAATCCTTTAAGGCGGGTGCCGGTAGCTCCTGTATTCCAGGTTACGTTGTAGGGTGGGGTGCCGCCAAAAATGGCCAGACTGATTCGTCCATCATCAATAATTCGCTCTACTTTACCTGTCATGGGGTTATATCCTCCGGTATAAAAAGTATCCTGAAGGGCAACTTCAAAATCCTGCTGGATACATGGGCAATCGTTGCAATTGAGCAGGGGACGTATGTCCACTTTATCAAAAAAATAATATGCATAGGCTTTATTGCGAAGATTTACGATGGATTTATCGACAATTACATAGTTGGTGTGGTTGTAATCTTTAAAATTTCCAATTGTAAAATATTTCTCCTTGCCAGTTGCAACATATACCTGGCATACCTGTTGCCAGTCTTCAATATTATCAAGAAAAAGGCCATCCTGGTTTTTTATTTGTGGATTGCCTCCAAGGGCATTTTTTCCTTCCACGGCAATTTCTTCTTCACTAAACAAAAGGCTAAGCTGGTCCACGGCAATTTGTGAATAGGAAGCCAGGCGGAAATAATAGGTAACACAATATTGTTGACCGGCTTCCAGCGGAGTTTTTAATTCTCCCTGAAGGTACTCTCTGTAACTTTCGGAAGTACCACTCAGAATTGCACCTGCATAAGCATCTCCGTCTTTGGGTTCGCTTTGTCCGGCAAAATTGGAAGGTACAGCCACGATACCACTGCTACACCGGTTAAAATAATCCGGAGTGGCGTGAGTGGGATATGTCCAGTGAGGAATTAATTTATGGCTTAAATCCATGGGAGTGTAGTCCTGTGGGCAATCATCGTATTCTTCAAATCCGGGATTGTAAACAAGATTGGTATCCTGGGCCTGGTTGAATTGTAAACCACATAGAACCAGAATAGCTATACAACCTGATCGAATGGAATATTTCATCATAGGGTTCATTTTTATACCTAACTTAAACAACACAAAAACTGATTTGCATTTCAAACCTACATATTTTTTTTTGAATACTGAACAGTGGGCATTAAAATCCTAAAAATGTTCTTGTACAAACAAAAAAGAGGACCCCATCAGGGCCCTCTTTATACATATTGTATTTCGCAGGCATTTATTTTTTTATTGTACGTACTGTTGTAGTTTCGTTAATCCAACAGCCGACTTTATATTCCTGTCCATCAGTAAAACCATAGAAAAAAGCATCTTCGTTGTTTGGAAAGTACTGGCTGTACCTCTGAATCAGGTCATTGGCCTGATCAGCAACGGAAGGATCAACAGCTTTTGCTTTTTGATACTTATCCACTGCTGCCCAGAATACCGCAGCATTCTGAAATTTATTTTCACCACAGTCCTTGCTGCTTGCTGCATAAGTATTGCCAATAAGGATGTATGGATCACCCCAGTTTGGTTTTATTTCCAGCGCTTTAAGGGCCAGGCTGCGGGCTTCCTGATGCTGCTGATAACGCACTGATTTGATAACACCCAGTTCATAGTAATATTTGGCTTTTGGCTCGGGATCTTCGCCAAGGTCAATGGCCCTTTCATAATAGTCTACACTCTTATCGTAGTTTTCTTTGGTATAAAACAACCTTGCAAGGTTATAGGCGGCGACTGCTGATGGTTCTTTTTCAAAAAGGTTTTCAGCGGCCTGAGCAAATAATTCATTTTCGGTACATTTAAACTCACGAAGGTATTCGGTAATCTTTTTAAGCATCTCCACTTCAGTGGGATTATCTTCAAATTTAGGCTGAAAATAGTCCACCAACATTTCGCAATCAGGGGCACCACTATCCATGAATATTTTTTCTATGGTCTCAATTGCTTTATTTGTTTGAGCACGGGGTTTCTTTTCATGCTTTATGCTGGCATATTCTGCAGTAGTAAAATAATCATCTGCGAATTGCTGTGCCGTAATTGCATCATTTTTATAAAGTACATTGCCCAATTGAATGAAAGTTACAATAACCGCATCCTCAGCAGAGTATTTTAAAAGGCTAATGGATTCCTTCAGGTAATCGTAAGCCTGCTGCACATCAGAGTTGCGGTATTTGATCAGATCAATGCCTTTACGACCAAGAACAAAACCGGTTTGCTTATAATGTTCAATGCGCTGATCATAGACATCCATGAGCATGTCAATGTATTTGTTTTTTTCTTCCTCGGTTGCTGCATTTTCAATCTTGCTCTTTACAATTTTTACCCCTTGGATATATATGTTTTTACTGGCCGACGGACAGTTTTCGTAAACATAGGCCCATGAATCATAAGCCCTGTCAAACAAATTTATCTTTACAAATTCACTCATGGTTGACAGGTTCATGGCACACTGCATCCGGCTTGCACTGTCAGGTCCATATTTAGGATTTTCCCAGGGATTACGCTGTGCATTAATACTGGTAGTGAATAATAACCCAATAAATAATAAAAATGCAACTTTGATTTGTTTTACATACATAATTCTTCCTTTTTACATCAACTTTAAAAATAATTTTTTAAATATCGCGAATATAAATGCAATTTTATAAAATTTAAAGATATAAGTGCAAAATTCAGGCCAATTGTTTGTTTCACTGATTTTACATATCTTCAACCTTTATTCAAAACCTTATTATGAATCTGAAAAACATTAAAAGAGTATTGCTAATTGTTATCCTTTTTGTTTTTCTTATACCCCTGGTAAGCCATATCATCTGGAGAACTCAGCCTGCTCAGGAATTTAATGTATTTATGGTGAATAAAACGGTTACAAATATCCGTCATGCAGAGCATAAATCATTTTTCTGGGTATTGAATCATTTCAAACTTTTTAAGGATAATGGCCAAAGATACTCTGTTAAGAAGGATTATTACGGGTTTATACCCCTAAATGGCAGAAATGCAAATCAATTTGAAACTAAAAGCATTGGAATAGACCAGATTGATAGTCTTGCACGTGTTATTGATCTTGCCTATTTTGCCGATACGTATGGTGTTTTCTCAACCGAATGGTATCAAACAAGGTATGGAAATGCATCTACCTTAATATATGGTGGACTGAATTTAACAGATTATTTGCTCCTAAAATCACTCGATGCTCTTGCGAAACCGGTTATTGCGGAGTTTAATTTTATTGATTACCCAACAAATGCATTAAACAACTACAAGGTAACGGAATTGTATAATTTGGATTTTACAGGGTGGAAAGGCCGGTATTTTGAGTCTTTGGACAGCACCGGTAATGATTTTCTGCCAAAGTGGATGATTCGCTTATATCAGAAAACCCATGCAGGCGCATGGCCTTTTAAAGCAGATGGAATAATTCTGGTTAAAGGAGGGGAATCTATAGTTGTGCTTGAATCTGAGACACATCTCAACTCCTCGCACCCTTTGTTGTTAACCACACCGGAATATATTGAGGATTATAACCTTCCTGAGAGAATCCGCTTTGACAAATGGTTTCAGGTAATTGAACCAAAAACCGGATATGATACCATTGCCAATCTGGGTTTTGATGTGAATGATTTGGGCTTACGTGAACTGGAAATTCACAGGTTAAATCCTGAATTCCCATTGGTGTTTAAAAGAATTACTGATGGTCCTTTTATTTATCTGGCCGGTGACTTCTCGAATAACAGATTGCCTTACAGTACATTCCGGTTTTGGGGCATAGAGTTTTTTGAACGGATGTTTACCTCCAAAAAATACGGTCAATCTGCGTTTTTCTGGAATTACTACATTCCCTTAATGGAGGGTATATTAGATGACCTGTCATACTAACAGTGAAAATTCATTATTTTTTGATGATGCCTAATGCACTTATTGTCCGTTTTAATGGTTAAATTTATGCTTCAAAAGTAAGGTCTTATGTCGGCTGATAAAAGTTATGATTTGACTTATCTAAAATCCATTTCCAATGATGATGAGAAATTCATTCAGGATATGGTAGGGGATTTTCTGACGAATACTCCGTACTATTTCAGCAAAATGGAAGAAGCACTTTTAAATAAGGACTACGAAACACTCTATCACCTGGTACATAAATTTATACCAACTTTGTCCTTTGTGGGGGCTAATGAAAAAATTGACTCTTTTGAATTGTTTGAAAAGATGAGTTATAAGGGGGATGACCCCAATAAATTACAAAAACTTTTTTATGATCTGAAAGCCTATCATGAGCACGTTTGCGATGAGCTAAAAAAGGATCTGAACATGAATTTGAAGAAATAATTTTGCAGGCTGGAGCTTATATTTTGATGATAATAAATACCTTTAGGAAATATCTTATTATGTTTAATATAATTATATTTTAATGAAAATATTGGTTTGCGAAGATGATACAATGACACAAAAAGCCATTGAGCACAAACTGAAGAATGAGGGATATACCATTGTCACTGCTTCGGATGGTGAAATGGCCAGAAGTTTGCTCATGGAACAGCAGTTTGATTTAATGCTAACGGATTTACATATGCCCAAACTCAACGGATTGGAATTAATTGATATAGTGCGCAATGAGTTGAAGCTCAACCTGCCCATTATCATGCTTACACGTGTGGGAGTGGAAGAAACAGTACTTGAGGCTTTTCAGCTTGGTGCCGATGATTATATTACCAAACCTTTCAGACCCGATGAATTGTCGCTGAGGGTAAAAAAAATGCTTTTACGGATTAATTAAGTAAAATGCCTTCAAAACAACTGGATGTAGCTATAGTGCAGCCTGCAATTATCTGGGAAAATATTGAAGAAAACCTGAATAATTATAGTTTGGCTATTCAACCGCTGGAAAGTGATTTGGTAATACTGCCTGAAATGTTTAATACGGGGTTTACAATGAATTCCGGACGGCTGGCTGAGAAAATGGATGGTCCCACCATTCAGTGGATGAAGGAAATCAGCCTGAATAAAAACATTGCCCTTGCAGGTAGCCTCATTATAGTTGAAAATGATAAGTTCTATAATAGATTTGTTGCCGTGTACTGTGGGGAAATCGTATCCATCTATGATAAACGGCATTTATTCAGAATGGGCAATGAAAACAACAATTACTCTGCAGGAGTTGACCTGGGCGATTTTGATTTACAAGGGTGGCGCATTCGCCCCCTGATTTGCTATGATCTCCGCTTTCCGGTTTGGAGCCGTAATACCGGTGATATTGATCTTATGATTTATGTTGCTAATTGGCCGGCTGTACGACAAGAGGTATGGAATATATTGCTAAAAGCGCGTGCTATTGAAAATCAGGTATATGTGGCAGGTGTTAATCGTGTTGGTAAGGATGGAAATGAAATGGAGTATGTAGGAGGTTCTGTAATTATTGATCCCCGTGGCAACTTATTACAAAAAGCTGATGACACCCCTTGCGTGATTAATCAAAAGATTGACCTTGAGTCACTGAATAAATTCAGGGAAAAATTTCCGGTACAACTTGATGCTGATAAATTTATTTTCAAAACATAAAACAGCATGGAAATTGCCGGTTACCAGTCTGACATTCATAAGGAACTATATTGTTCGTAACAATTCTCTGAAAGCCTTGTTCGGTCGCACACCTGATTCATCGGCTGCAAATTGCGGCTTCAGACTGTTCACAAAATACATGTCAATTTTACCTATATTCCTGGCTTCAATCTTGCCACGATACACACAATCGAAATATTCTTTTACATGTTGATAGGTATTGCCGGAAATATTTACCATACCCACATGTCCGATGGATTCCATGCGGCTGGCTATATTTACTGTTTTACCCCAGATGTCATAGGCAAATTTTTTGGAACCAACTACACCGGCAATAACCGGACCGGTGTGGATACCCAACCTTAGCTCCCAGATTTGTTCATTGTTAAGAATCTTCTGGTCGTTTATTTTGTTCATGTAGTCTTGTATCTGGATGCCGGCAAGTACAGCATTAATGGGGTTACTTTTATTTCTTAGCGGCAATCCTCCTGCACACATGTATGCATCTCCAATGGTTTTTATTTTTTCCAGGTTGTGTGGTTCAATTATTTCATCAAACTTTTTAAAATACTCATCCAGTATGCTTACCAGTTCTCGTGGATCCAATGTGAGGCTATTGCGGGAGAAACTTTTAAAATCGGCAAACAGCACACTTACCATCCGGTAATTACGTGGTTTGGCTTCACCTTTTGATTTTAATTGCAGGGCAACTTCATACGGCAATATATTTAATAACAGGTTATCGGCTTTTTGTTTTTCTGCCTCTACTGCTGCTTTTTGGTGGTTTATTTCTTCTTTTTGCAGCTCAAGTTTCGAATTTGCTTTTCCAAGGTACCTGGTCAGTAACTTAAGTTTTTTGTTTTTCGCGTTTAATTCAGATTCTTTTTCTTTTAATTTGGAAATATCAGTCTCTATGGCCACCATGCGTGCCACATTTCCGTTGCTAATGATAGGGGTAAGGGATACATGCACCCATTTCTGTGCTTTACCATTTGTTTTAATTTGTGTGGTGAAGTCAACTTCCTTTTTCGTTTCCAGAACAGAAAAAAAAGTGTCTTTGAATTTGTCAAAAGTGGAGAAATCAAAAATATATTTTCCAAACAGGTTTACACAATCCTCAAGGGATTGTTCATGTATATACCGGAATCCTTTGTTTACCCACTCCACTTCTCCAATTGGATTGGTTATAATAAACGAATGGGATGTTTTTTCGGCAACGAGGGCAAGCTTTTCCAACTCGTGATACTGGTTTTCAATTTTTATGCTTTGTGTTTTGATGGTTTTAATGGACTGGTACAGATTAAGTGTAGATTTAACACGGGCCTTTAATTCTGTTGCGTTTACCGGTTTTTTGATATAATCATGTGCTCCGGCTTCAAATGCTTCTTCAAGTAGCTCAGGATAGGAATAAGCTGTGACCATAATCACCGGAATTTCTGCTGTTTCAGGATCCGCTTTAAGTTTTTTTATTGCTTCAACCCCTGTCATTCCCGGCATCTCCCAATCCATCAATATTAAATCAGGAGGGGTGTTTTTAACAGCCTCCAGGCATTTGAAGGCATCACTGGCAGTTTGTATTTCGTACTCCACACCTGCTACTTCTAGAATATTCACCAGAAGATTGAGGTTTACCTCAATATCGTCGACTATAAGGATATTTGGTTTGTATGATTCCAACTTGTATTTAACTAATTACGCGTATCATTTCCTGAAATAGTAAAAATCAATTTATCTTACGGATAAAACATAATTTGGATATATCTTTTTTCATAAATTTATTAAAAAAAATCCCTCCGGGTTAGGAGGGATTAGTATTAATCAAATTGCGCAAGTGTTTTTTTAATAATATCTACTGATTCATGAATTTGTTCTTCTGTGATTACCAGCGGTGGGGCAAAGCGGATAATATGTTCATGGGTTGGTTTTGCCAGCAATCCGTTTTCTTTCATTGCCACACAAACATCCCAGGCTGTTTTTCCACCTTTTGGCTTTATAACAATGGCATTAAGCAGTCCTTTACCACGTACCATTTCTACCATATCTGAATTTATCTTATTTAGTTCCTCCCGGAAGATAACGCCCAGTTTTTCGGCATTTTCTTCCAGATTTTCTTCTTTAACAAAATCCAGGGCAGCCATGGCTACCTTGCAAGCTATGGGATTTCCACCATAAGTTGAGCCATGTTCACCAGGCTTAATGCACAACATAATATCATCATCAGCAAGTACTGCCGAAACTGGAAATACACCTCCTGAAAGGGCTTTACCAAGGATAAGGATATCAGGACGTACTCCTTCATGGTCGCAAGCAAGCATCTTTCCGGTACGGGCAATGCCGGTTTGTACTTCATCCGCTATGAAAAGTACATTTTTGTCCTTACATAAGTTATAGGCTTTTTTAAGATACCCACTATCAGGAACATATACGCCTGCTTCTCCTTGTATAGGCTCAACAAGGAATCCGGCTACATTCGGATCTTCCAGTTCCTTTTTAAGGGCATCAATATCATTGTAGGGTACCACTGTAAAACCGGGAGTGTATGGACCAAATCCTTTGTAAGAGTCAGGATCTGTTGACATGGAAATGATGGTAATGGTACGCCCATGAAAATTGCCCTCGCAAACAATAATCTTTGCCTGATTCTCCGGAACTCCTTTTTTCTCATAAGCCCATTTTCGGCAAAGCTTTAAAGCTGTTTCGTCTCCTTCAACACCTGTATTCATTGGCAATACTTTGTCATAACCAAAATATTTGGCCAGATATTCCTCATATTCGCCAAGAGAACTGTTATAAAAAGCCCGGGAAGTCAAGGTGAGTTTTTCGGCCTGTTCTTTTAGGGCTTTTACGATTTTTGGGTTGCAATGTCCCTGGTTAACTGCGGAATATGCTGAAAGAAAATCGTAATATTGCTTACCTTCTACATCCCATACATATACACCTTCACCTCGGTCCAATACTACCGGTAACGGATGGTAGTTATGCGCACCAAATTTGTCTTCGCGTTCAATGTATTGCTGACTTGTTAAATTTCCCATAGCTGTTGCTGTTTTTGAATATTTATACAATAATTTAATGATGCTAAACTAAATATAAAATGATTGCAAAGATATGCTTTTTGTCATAAATAAATCCTAAGTATTATTATTTTTCACAGATTTTATTCACAAAATAATCTCTTTTTCTTCACATAAAACTGTATATTTATACATTCAATTAGTATAAAATTTCACATATAAACAATTTTTTTTATTTCTGTATTTGCTAATTTTAAAAAAATTTTGTGATTCATATTTTAAAACATTTTTAAATGGATATTTTACGTAGTTTGTATAATCGAAGGAGTAGTGTTGTTTTTTCTGAAAAACTCATTGAACAAAAAAAAATCCATCTGCTGTTTAAAGCAGCAAGCCTGGCTCCATCAAGCATGAATACTCAACCCTGGCGGTTTATCTTTGCATCCAAGAATAACCCGGAACAATATAACATGCTGTATGATAGTTTGATAGAGGAAAATAAGACGTGGGCGCATCAGGCACCGCTACTTATTTTATCCATTGCCGAACTAATATCTGATTATAAAAACAGAGGAAATGCCTATGCCCTTCATGATACCGGGATGGCCACAGCATATATATTATTACAAGCCACAGAAATGGGATTAGTATCACATCCTATGGGCGGATTTGATAAACAAATCGTCAGAAAAAACCTGGAAATTCCTGAGAAATTTGTACCCGTAGCCATGGTAGCCGTGGGCTATCCTGGAAATATTTGTAAAACTACCAGTGATTTACGTGAAAGAGAATTAAAACCCCGTAGCCGCAAACCACTGAGCGATATAGTTTTTAATGGCAAATTTGGTCATCCGTCTAAAATCTGACAGACAGTTTTAAGTTAATCCGCCTGGATGTAAGGTAATTAGGTACAGCATAATACCCGCTTTCTCCGGTTTGATTTGACACCGTGCGTATCCATTGATAGGAGATTTTATTTCGTATATCCAGCAGGTTAAATACTTCGCCTGAGAGCCAGATGGATTTGAAATGCCGTAAAAAGGAAGTACTGCCGGTTATATCTTCAGGTTTTTTAATGGCCCTCGAAAATCCGATGTCAACTCTTTTATAGGGCGAAATCGTGTACGTCAAATCCAGCCGTTCTGGATTTGGCCGGCTTACAGGACGCCGCGAAGCATAAACAAAATTTAGGTGTACCTTATAGTCCGGATTAGTTGGAAAATAATCCTGAAAAAACATATTGAAACTAAACAACTGATCCGTAGGTCGGGGGTAATAACCCGGGTTAATACGCTGTCCGGCCTCATTGAAATAAAAATCGCCTTTAATATCCTCACGTGTTCTTAATAAGGTCATGCTGGCCCAGGACTCCGAACCCTCTACAAATTCACCATTGATTTTAAATTCCACTCCGGTAGCATATCCCTTTGCAGTATATTGAGGATAGTATTGTATTCGAATGTTTTCAACCTTGTATGGGATTAAATTGCTCAATGATTTATAATAGACTTCTGTGGTGAATACAAAAGGACGGTTCCACATGGGGAAATTAATCTGGGACCCGGCAATGTAATGAATGGATTGTTGTGCTTTTATATTGGTATACAGGTTTCCCTCCGGATCGCGAAACTCCTTATAAAACGGTGGTTGATGGTAAACCCCTGTAGCGAGTCTGAATGAGATATTTCTGTGCTGATAGGGTACAATGCGCATGGACACCCGCGGACTTATGGTAAAGTTGTCGTTTAAATCCCAGTAGCTGGCACGTATACCTGCGGTAAAATAAAACTCATTGGTAAGGGTGGGGAATAAAAATGTATTTTGTACATATCCGCTGTACCGGTTTGAGCGAAAACTATCTGAACCTTTTCTGACCATAAACAGGTTTACGAATTCATCGGAATATGGCACTGAGTATCCGGCAGAGTCAAGGTAATCCCATTCGGAAAGTTCATCTTCCATAAATTCAAGCTGGAAATCGAGGCCCCAGCGCAACCGGTATAGATCAGTGAGGAATGAACCCTTATGATTTAGCGAAATCACTGTTGCATCAATGGAATTCCGACCATGATTGAGGTAGCTTCCCACTCCGATGTTTAAAATGCTGTCGCCAAAAGTTTTGCTTCCAATCTGGTTATCAAGCTCATTGATAAGATAGAACCCTTCAATGTCAAAGGTTTCAGTTTCGTTGGTATTAAAAGCCGATGCGAAAAATTTGAGGATAGTTTTTGAATCAGGGGTATATTTTAATCCCAATGAACCGTGGATGGTACTGAACTCATCAACCTCCTGGCCCTCATAATAGATCTGGATATTTAAGGCATCCTTTATTGTACCAAAATTTGTGTTTCTACTGCTGGGAATAAAATTATACTGATTGTTAGCATAATTTCCAAGGAAAGTCAGTTCCAGTTTTTTAGATAATTCATAAGTCATGTAGGTTTGAAAATCAGCAAAATTTGGTTGGTAATCGCCTTTGGTATCAAGTGTGCCAAGTAAATACCGGTTTGTTTTATACCTGAATCCGCTGATGTGCGTGAAGCGGTTATTTTTGTCAGTACCTTCATAATGTACCGAGCCGCCCAGCAGGCTCATGCTTACACTGCCCTGATTGCTTGTTGGTCTTTTATATTGAATATCAAGCACAGACGACATTTTATCACCATGCATTGCATCAAATCCACCGGCAGAAAAATGTACGTTGGCTACCAAATCCGGATTTATGAAACTCAACCCTTCCTGTTCACCTGAGCGGATGAGAAATGGACGGTAGATTTCCACATCATTTACATAAACCAGGTTCTCATCAAAATTACCGCCTCTAACCGAGTATTGGGAGGTTAACTCACTGGTACTGGATACTCCCATTGATTTAAGAATCGTTTCAAATCCTCCTGAAACATTGGGAATGGCTTTGAAATTTTTCATTTCGATTTTTTCCAGGGTAGCGCTCTCAAATCGTTGCTGGGTAACGGATACTTCATCAATGCTGGTTACTTGTTCCATGAGGTTGATATTCAATTCTCTGGTGTCGCCGGGTGTCAGGCGAATGACGACATCCTGTGGAATATATCCAATATAACTGAAATTAATTCTTAAATCCTTTTCAGGAGGTAAATTTAACTCGTAATACCCCTTGGAATTGCTAACTGTACCAATGGAAGTGTCAGGGATAGAAATGTTTACAAATTGAAGTGGCCTGTTCAACTGATCATAAACATAGCCTTTTACAGTACCCTTGTTTTCCTGGCTTAACAAATGGCTGCAATGCAGAAATACAATAAACAGAAAGCTTATTTTTTTAACAACTCGCATGTCAGGTTTGAAAATTAATAAACGCCAGGTAGTCCTCATTATTGTTTTTTGGTCATCAGTTAGTCCTTCTTCTTAAATTCTCCGTCTTTTAGTGCTTTAACAAACCGGCCCCAGGCCAAAGGATCAAAAAGTTTTATCACCGGGTAAGCCATGCCCTGCATCATGGTTTGTTCATATTGTTCCTGCATCACATATTTAAAACTCTGTCCGGGTACGGGTTCATCAGACAACAATATCTGGGTTTGAATGATGGCAATGTTTTTCCGGGCCCTTTCGTAATCATCTTCAGGTAATTCAAGCGCCAAAAAAGCTTCTTTAAATTCTTCATAGGTTTTCCAGGGATATATTACTGCTTCTTCCATCAGAATGGTATCAGGTGCCATATATACATCAATGGTTAGATGAGGATCAGGAAGGCTGTCGGGTAATATAAAGACTGCTGGTTTGTAACCAACCGATGAAAACCGGATGGTATCAAAGGGCTGGGAGATAAATGAAAAAATACCATTTTGATCGGTAATGGTACCCTGCATTCGGTTCAATACCTTTATGTGAACAAAGGGTAGGGGTTGATTGTATTGATCGTTTACCACTCCGGAAAGCTGTATTAATTCAGGAGGTTCTTGTTGTGCCGTTATTTGAAAAGGCAGAACACTGAAAATGAATATGCATATAAGTATAATTCGAATCATAAAGTCATGAATACCGCTCAAAAATAAGAACATTCCTTCAATAAGTAAACTTTAACCTGAACAGAATGTTGAAATGGTGAAGCAAGATGCACAAATCAAATGCATTTTTTTCATAAGGCTTTTATCTTTGCCTTAAAATTAAACGCAATGGTTAAAGTATTAGTGTTGTCAAGTGGTAATTCGGTGCGCTCACAAATGATGGAAGGCTGGCTTAAATATTATGGTGGCAATGATATACAAGTACACAGTGCCGGAGTTTATGAAAACAGAGGGTTAAACGCACTGGCAAACCACGTGATGTCTGTTGATGCTGTTATTGATATCAGCGGTCATTCGTCCGATAAGGTCGAAAAATATAAGAATGAAAAATACGACTGGCTTATTCTTTTGCATGATATACCTGAAGAAGCGTACAAAGAAATTCAAGCATCACAAACGGTGGCTTTTTATTTGGAAGATCCGCTTAATTCAGGAAAAGAAGGGGACGAATTAGTCCGACATTTTGTTGAAATCCGTAATAATATTGATGATTTTAGTTTTACCTTTATTCATGATAACGTACGAAATCTGATACCAACATTATAATAATATGATTACACAAAAAGAGATTACCCTTTCAGGATATAAAAGAGGCTATCACCTGGTTACCCATGAAATTATGAGCAAAATTGGAGACCTGCCAGAGACCGGTATTTTACATTTACTTGTGAAACATACCTCGGCCGGACTTACCTTAAATGAAAACGCAGATCCTTCCGTGCGGGTTGATTTTAATAGTTTTATGAACAGGCTTATACCTGAAAATGAACCGTATTTTACACATACCCTTGAAGGGACTGACGACATGCCGGCCCACATTAAAAGCTCAATACTGGGAGCTTCCCTGACCATTCCGATAACAAATCACCGGTTGAATCTGGGAACCTGGCAGGGCATTTATTTTTGTGAGTTCAGAAACAGAAGCAGCAGCCGGCATATTGTTGCAACTATTTACAGCTAACTTCTCAGCAGCAAGGATTAATCCGATAGATCATTTTCAACAGCGAATTTTACAATAGAGGCAATGCTATTTACGCCGATCTTTCTTTCGATGTTTTTACGGTGTGAATCAACTGTATGATAGCTGATTAGTAATTCTTTGCTAATGGCATTGCAGGATTTGCCCTCACACAGTAACTTAATAATTTGTTTTTCGCGTTTGGTAAGTTTAGCCTTTATAAGTATGGTTTGTTTTGTTGCTTTAGGATTAAATGATGAATTCTGAATAATCCTGTCTTTTTTATTCAATCTGAGATTGATTGACTGTAGCAGATCTTCATTGTCAAAGGGTTTGGTTAAATAATCATCAGCGCCAAGAAGCATACCGTTTCTCACATCTTTAAGTTCTGCTTTAGCAGTAAGAAAAATAAAGGGGATGGTGCTGGTTTTTTCGTCTGTCTGAAGTTTTTTCAGCACATCCAAACCGGTAAAACCTGGCATCATGATGTCGCAAACAATAACATCAGGCAAGTGATTTTTTGCCATTGTAATGCCAGAGTCACCTTCTTTTGCCTGATATACAGTAAACCCTTCCAGTGACAATAAATTTGAAATGGTTTCCTGCAGCGCCTGATCGTCTTCAATAATTAATACTTTTTTTTCTTGCTTCACTTCTTTGTAAAATTCAGGTTATTATTTTATATGTTTTTATAGGGTAAGGTTACAATCACTTTAGTTCCCTTATTGATTTTGCTTTCAATTCTCACTTTACCATGATGCAATTGAACACATCGTTTTAAGATAGAAAAACCAACGCCCGTGCCCTTTATGTTTCTTACATTTGATCCTCTGAAAAATGGTTCAGCCACGTTTCTGATTTCATCACTTTTTATGCCAATGCCTTCATCAATTACGGTGATAATTACCGTAAAATTATTGCCATTTTTGGTGCTAAAGGTAACCATGGAATCAATATTGGAATATTTAAGTGCATTGGTCAGCAGATTTGAGATAATATATCGTAAAAGGGTATCGTCCATCTGTACTTTACCAAGAGTACTGCTTATGTTAAGCCGAATGCGTTCCCTCTCGGTATCAATGGATTCATGTTCATCGGCAATTTCATAGCATAGTTTCTCAAAATCAATGATCGATGGAGAAAAGGAGAGGGGATCCTTGTTGGATTTGTCCAACATGGTTATGGCATTCATCATCTGATCAAGATGCTGTAAAGAATTGCTGATAAGTTTAATTTTTTTTGCGAAATCATTGCTGGTAAGTTTTTGCCGGTATTTTTCCAGTATTTGTGTATTTGATGAAATAATGGCAACCGGGGTCCTGAATTCGTGTGAGACGGTTGAAATAACAGAAGATTTTAACTTGTTCAGCATTTGTTCTTTTTCAAGGGCTTTTCGTGTTTCTATCTCTGCATTCTTCAGCATTGTAATGTTCCGGTTCATTACTACAATGCTGTTAACCATATTTTTTTCACTAACAATAGGGTACATGGTGAGCTCAACATAAATATCGCCGATTTTTTCTTCGGTACGTTGCATTTCACCTGTTTTCAACACCCGGCGAGCCATTTGTTGTTTTTTTAGTCCTTCATCAGGATTGAATAATTCCCATGCCGTGAGCCCATAAATCTCTTCATGCGATAATCCCAGATGATTTAAAGCAGCTTCATTGGCTGTAACTACACACAGGTTATCATTTAACAAATAAATATGATCATTGGCTGCATTAATTATCCCTCTTGATATCATTTCGCTCCGCCGGAGTTTTTCTTCGTTTTCCTTCAGGGTGGTGATGTCAAACATTAAAATCTGAAGCACAGTTTCATCATCTTTCCTGTTAATGATGGGTTCGATGGTATACCAAATCCATCGTTTACCCAAAACCGAATGGTCAATCCTGCACTCATGTTTTACTGATTCTTTCGAATGGTTTACCTTGTGGAGCATCTCATCCGTTATGCCAAATGAGCCATCAATGAAACTCGTGTATTTTTTTCCTATACAGTTCGATTCTGAACACTGAAAATATTCCAAAGCTGTTTTGTTAATGATAACTGCATTGAATTGAGCATCGAGTGTAATAAACGGTGAATTCAGGGAATCAATCAGGTGCCTGTAACGCGATTCACTGTTGCGTAACTGATTTTGAGCCAGTTTGGTCTGGGTAACATCAGTGGAATTGGCCAGAATATACCTTTGTCCGTCTGCCAGGGTAAGCACAGTTTTAGTAGTATGAAGCCAATATGTTTTATTGCTGGGAGAAATAAACTTTTCGTGATAGGTCAGTGATTGATTGGTAGCCAGCACTTCCTGATCATGCCGGTCAAAAAAAGCATTGGAATGATACTCAGCATCTGAGTTTAAGCTGCGTAGAAGTGTGGCCCGTTCCATTTCGAATAGTTTGGCAAGTGATTCATTAATAATGACAAATCGGCCATCTTCATTTTTTAGGTAGATGATATTGGGACTCGATTCCAGAATACGTTGGTTCAGGTTTTTTTCATGATGATAGGCTGATTCGATTAACCTTTTATCAGTTATGTTATATCCTATGACGAGCACTGCTCTGGGAGATCCGTTTGCATCATTAATAAGACTGATATCCTCACGCATCCAATTATATTCATGATCATTTGTGCTTTTTTTTCGGTATTCATGTTGAATGCTTGCTTGTCCTTTTTCGGTGTTTAGAAGGGTATAGACGTTTTTAACAACGGTTTCCTGATCGTCGGGATGGATATCTTCAATTATTTGGTTAAAACCTCCCAGAAAATCATGTGGGTTGTTTTTATGGATTTTTTCATGTGTTGGGTTATTTGTAAAACAATAATCAGGCTCAAGAAGATCAAAACGTGTTATAAAAAAACCGGGATATCGAACTAATTCATCAAAAAAGAGGGCCTTTTTTTTTAGTTCATGGTTTTCAGATTCAAGATTGTGAATTCTTGATTCCAGTTTTTGTATCTTCTTATTATTTTCACTTTCTCCTCCCAAAACATCAATTTTAATGAAGCTAAAATAATGAAATAATGCATTATTTGAAGGGATCACTCAAATAATTAATTACTTCCATAGCTTTACATGCCTGGGGATTGCCACTATTCAAAGATTGATTTGATTAATACCGTTAGGAACAATCAAATTAAATTTTTTATCTTTTGGTTTAATTCATTGCTTATCGGTGTTAAGGGCAACCTGAGGGAGTTTTCAATATATCCCTTCATGGACAGCAAGGCTTTAACCCCTGCGGGACTTCCTTCTTCAAACAAGGCATTGATTAGGTCCAATAATTGATAGTGAATCTCGCGTGCTTTTGCGCAATCACCGTTAAGTGCATATTTTACCATGCTTGAGAATTCCTGCGGACATGCATTGGCAATCACAGAGATTACACCGTCTCCTCCAAGCATTATCATGGTCAGTGTAAGGGCATCATCACCAGAAATTACTTTAAAACCGTCCGGACGATTTTTTATGATTTCCATGATTTGGGCAAGATCACCTGAGGCTTCTTTTGTAGCAATGATATTCTTCACCTCATTTGCCAGTTTTAAGGTGGTATCAGCATCGATATTTACTGATGTACGCCCGGGAACATTATAAATTATTACCGGAACAGGTGAGACTGAAGCAATAGTTTTGTAATGGAGAAATATTCCATTCTGCGAGGGTTTGTTGTAATATGGAGCAACCGAGAGTAGGGCAGAAACATCTTCGAAATTGGTGTTTTTAATGTTGTTGATAACAGACTGAGTATTGTTGCCACCAATACCTACCACAATGGGTAAGCGTTTGGCCACTCTTTCTTTTATATAGCTGAGTACAGCTTCTTTTTCATCGTCTGTGAGTGTAACCGATTCACCGGTTGTACCCATTACCACAAAATAGCCGATACCATTTTCAACCTGATATTCAATCAACTTATCCAGTGCATGAAAATCAATGCTTCCGTCCTTTCTAAATGGTGTGATTATGGCAACACCGGTACCTGATAAATCAAAATTTCCCATAAAAATTTTTCACTTAGTTTTTTATCATTGATAAATATCGAACGATATTTTCAATTAAATACTCCATTGTGTTGTTTTTGGAGATATCAATCATAAAATCATATTGGTAGGTTTTGGGGGTCAATCTTCCCACTTTGAATTTTGAATTGGATTTTGCGGTCATATAATCAATAGGAATACATTCTTCAGTATTCAGGCTGATTAGCATATCAAATTCCACTGTGGTAAATTTCTCCATTATCTCTGATTTTGGTCTGTAAAGCCATGAGATATCGTTTTTTGTGATGAAATTTATTGCCGGTTCAGCTACACAATAATCGGGCAGTTCTTTGTTATCGTAATACCCAATGGCGTAGACCTTTTTGTTTTGTGCGCGTAGGTCTTTGAGAAAATTTTTGCAAATGACCAGGTTTTCTTTTGTAACAGGTCCAAAAAGTACCGCAATGGTCTGGGCTTTTTCAAGCCCCATCATCAGCTTTTGCCCTGAATTCTTCTGAGCATGCTTTTTGATAGCCGATTGGGTAATATTTTCTCGTATGCGTTTAAGGGTATTCACGCTGCAATATTAAGAAAAATCTTTAAATCAGGAGGTTCAATTTGAAAGTTTTTATTGACAATGCACCGGATTCTACTAACTTTCAAGCAGGTTCATAAAACCGGGCTCATCCAAAATGGTAATTCCCAGTTTTTCTGCCTTTTGTTTTTTTGAAGGTCCCATATTTTCGCCAGCCACAAGGTAATCGGTATTGGACGAAAGTGAAGAAGTATTTTTACCGCCATGTTTTTCAATGAGTGCTTTAAGCTCATCCCGGCCGAAATTTTTAAACACACCTGAAATTACAATGGATTTATTTTTTAATTTGTCCGATACTTCCTGCTGGGTTTCTTCGTCTTGTTGCATTCTGATGCCGGCTAGTTTTAGCTTATCAATGATTTCCTTATTCTTCGGATCCCTGAAAAAGTCTACCACACTTTCGGCAATTTTCTCACCAATTTCGTTCACCTGGTTCAACTGTTCAACAGTGGCCCCTTCCAATTCGTCAATAGTTTTAAACTCCCTGGCCAGTGTTTTCGCCACTGTTTGGCCCACATACCTTATTCCAAGGGCATAAAGGACACGGGAGTATGGCACTTGTTTGCTGTTTTCTATGCTGTTAATAAGGTTTGAAGCCGACTTTTCAGCGAAACGGTCAAGTTTCAGGACATCTTCCTTTTTTAAGAAATACAGGGAGGCAGCGTCATGAATAAGGCCGTTGTGGTACAATTGTTCAATGGTTGCCTCGGCCAGGTTGATATCCATGGCTTTGCGGCTGACGAAATGCGCAATTTTACCTTTTATTTGTGGCGGACAACCGGTTTCATTCGGGCAGAAATGTTTGGCTTCCCCTTCTTTACGGATAAGATCACTGCCGCAAGCCGGGCATTTTGTGATGTAATCTACCGGTACAGATTCTGGAATGCGTTTATCCTTGTTTACGCCAACAACTTTGGGAATGATTTCACCGCCTTTTTCAACATACACATAATCATTGATGCGGATGTCATGTAAGGCTATCTGGTCGGCATTATGCAAGGAAGCTCTTTTCACTGTTGTACCAGCCAAAGGAACCGGCTCAAGATTGGCAACAGGTGTAATGGCACCTGTACGTCCCACCTGATAATCAATAGATAAAAGCTTAGTTTCCACCTGCTGGGCTTTAAACTTATAGGCAATGGCCCATCGGGGTGATTTGGCTGTAAAACCAAGTTTACGCTGCTGGTCCAATGAATTAACTTTTATGACTATACCGTCAATCTCAAATGGCAAATCATGCCGTTTTTTATCCCAGGCTTTTATAAATTCAATTACTTCGTCTATATTTTTCACAAGGGTGATGTGTTCAGGAATGCGTAATCCCCAAGTTTTTGCTGCTTCCAGGTTTTCATAATGCTTGTCTGATGGCAGGTTATCCCCTAGCATGTAATAAAGGTAGCATTCAAGCGGACGTTTGGCTACTTCGGATGATTGCTGGGTTTTCAGGCTACCTGCTGTAGCATTTCTGGGATTTGCAAACGGGAATTCCCCATTCTTTTCGCGTTGTTCATTGAGTTTTTCAAACTTATTTTTATTCATGAATATTTCACCGCGTATCTCAAAAAAAGCCGGGAAATTATTCCCTCTCAGGTTGAGTGGAATGCTCCGGATGGTTTTTACATTAGTAGTTACATCATCGCCTTTTTCGCCATCACCCCGGGTAAGGGCGTGTTTCAATCTGCCATTTTCGTAAGTCAGGCTGATGGAAGCCCCGTCATACTTCAACTCACACACATATTCGTACGGTTCATTCAGTGCCTTTGCAATGCGGCGGTCAAATTCTGTCAGTTCCTCGTCAGAGTATGTATTGCCCAGCGATAGCATGGGATAGGTATGGGGTTTCTGCTCAAAAGTATTGTTAATATCACTGCCAACACGTTGGGTTGGGGAGTTGGGATCAACAAACTCAGGATGCTGTGCCTCAAGTTCTGTCAGCTCTTCCAACAGCTTGTCATATTCAAAATCAGATATCTGTGGATTGTTCAAAACATAGTAGTTGTAATTATGCTCATCAATGGTTTTTCGCAGATGTTCTATTTTTTGTTTGATTGCGTCTTTGCTTGTCATTGTAATTGAAATTATCTGAACAGGCTGTAAAGATGCGAATTTTTGAGAAGATTTATTATCTGGTTTAAGTGAAAACAAATATGATAAAAAATCCCGCTCCCGCG
>CAZZBU010000045.1:0-26480 GCA_964652315.1 uncultured Bacteroidales bacterium | reverse complement strand
AAATCGCAATAGGTACAGGCCTGCTTACAAAAAGGAATATGAATATAAATACCGGACATAATAAGAAAATAAAGTAAAACAAATGAAATTGTTGCGAAAAAAAATGATTTTTACATAAAAATTACCGTATTTGGATAAAGCAGTTTTAACATCGGTTTATAAACATAAATAAACAGTTAAAATTCTGAAATACAATGTTCCACGTGGAACATCAACAGGTTTTCAACACACTTATAAACGTAATTTTTTAAATAAAAACGATGCAAATAATAACAAAAAATGATGCTACTTTTGCACATTAACAACAAATTTCAATGCGAAAAACAGCACAGTTCATAAATACCTACTGGAAAAGCATTGCCTGGTGCATTATAATTGTATGGTTGAGCCTCACTTCTTCGAATAAAATACCGAAAATTTCAACCTCCATTGAGATTGATAAAATTGCACATGTCATCATGTATCTGGTCTTTTCAATCCTGCTTATCGCTGGTTTTGATCAGGATAATAACCTTAAAACCTCGAAAAAATACCGGTACCTGGCTTTATTCATTGCTTTAAGCATTGGCTTATTGATGGAAATCCTCCAAATGGGTGTCACTGAAACCCGTTCTGCTGAGTGGTTGGATATGCTGGCCAATACCATTGGGGCCACGCTGGGTGTACTAATGTATCCTTTTATTAAAAAATATTTTAACCGCCTGCTCAGAATCCCGCTGATTCCGTAAAAAAAACAAATATTAAAGCAAAATCTTTTGATCTGTTTTGTAATTGGCAGCTAAATCAGCCACCGTTTGCGACTCAAACATGGCTTTTATTTTACTCCTTATTTCAACATAACTTTTGTGCATGGGGCAATAGTCCTCCTCATCCTTGCAGGTACGCAATGAAATCAAACATTGTTCAAAGATGTCATTGCCATCAATTACTTTAACAATATCAATTAACCTGAGCGCTTCGGCCTTTCCATTTAGTCCAAAGCCGCCATTGGGCCCTTTGGTGCTTTTTAATAATTTTTGTCGCGCCAGGCTTTGCAGTATCTTTCCAAGAAAGGGAGTAGGAATATCAAGGTCTTCTGAAATTTTTTTTATGCCTATACGTTTGGAGTTGTCTTCGTTCACCGCCAGATAAACAACGGCACGAATGGCATATTTGCACGTGTTTGATAACATAATATAAAATATTAACTACAAGGGAATTTTTTTAATCCTTCTTTCATGCCGCCCACCTTCAAATTCAGTATTCAAAAATGCATCCACAATTTTTTCTGCTTCCTGGTTTGAAATAAAACGTGCGGGCAGGGAACATATATTGGCATCATTATGTAAACGGGCCAGGGCAGCAATTTCTTCATTCCAACATAAAGCAGCCCGGATATCCTGATGCTTGTTTGCTGTAATATTAATGCCATTACCACTACCGCAAAGCGATATTCCTCTTGAAAATTCACCTTTTTCAACAGATGTAGCTAATGCATGGCCAAAATCAGGATAATCACTCCGCTCTGCAGAATATGCTCCTAAATCTTTAACCTCGTATCCTTTTTCTTCCAAATATTTTTTTACATATTCCTTTCTTTCATAACCTGCATGATCTGAGGCTATTACCAGAGTTTCCTTCTTCATCAGTCCGTGCTTTTTATTAAGTGTTAAAAATTAACATTTGAGCTGTTAAGTTGTTGTTAATATCAGAACATAATTTTTTAAATAATTATCTTGACTTTTTCAAAAAGACATTCATTTAATCAAATATTAAATATATCAAAACACAATTTTTACCAGATTTTAACCAATATTAACAACACTAATTAACAGTTTTCAAATATAATCCGTTTTATATTTTTGTAACAAATACAGGATATTAAACACTTGTTAATATCTTAACAAAATTACTGTTTTTCAAGGATTAAAAAATAAATTTGCTGTTCAAAACGTGTTTTTAAGCATTTAATATTTACAAATACAACAAAAATCTGATAATAAAACCAACAATATTAACAGGATATTATCATTATCATAAGAGATTAAAATTTTAAAAAAAAAATATATATATTATATGTTAGTTGTTGATAAAAAGGATTTGCAGGAAAAAGGGTTCATTGATGTAGAACCTGCAAACGGGACGAATATAATTGAACAAATCAATAAACTTCGTAAGGAAAAGAATGCCGTCATCATGGCGCATTACTACCAGCAGCCCGAAATTCAGGATATCGCTGATTTTGTTGGCGACAGCCTGGCGCTTTCTCAACAGGCATCAAAAACCGGTGCCGATATCATTGTGCTGGCAGGTGTATATTTTATGGCCGAAACGGCTAAAATTCTTTGCCCGGAGAAAAAGGTTTTAATTCCGGATTTAAAAGCAGGATGCTCGCTGGCTGACAGCTGTCCTACCGGAGATTTTGCAAAATTTAAGGAAAATTATCCGGATCATACCGTAATTACCTATGTAAACTCTACTGCAGAAGTAAAGGCATTAACTGATATCATCTGTACATCCACCAACGCTGTAGAGATTGTAAACAGCCTGCCAAAAGATGAAAAAATAATTTTTGCACCGGACAGAAATCTTGGCAATTACATTAAAAGCATTACAAAGCGTGATGATATGGTTGTATGGGATGGCGCATGCCATGTACATGAAGAGTTTTCATTAGAACGCATTTTGGAATTAAAAAAGGAATTTCCAAAGGCAAAATTCATCGCTCATCCTGAATGTGAAAAGCCTTTGTTAATTGTGGCTGATCACATTGGTTCCACATCCAGTTTGCTTAATTTTACTCAAAAAGATCCATCCGATACGTATATCGTGGCTACTGAATCCGGTATCCTGCATCAAATGCAAAAGGCCTCACCGGATAAAAAATTTATTCCTGCCCCGCCCAAAGACAGTACCTGCGCCTGCAATGATTGCAATTACATGAAATTAATTTCCATGAAAAAAATCTATAATACACTTGCTTATGAACAGCCTGAAGTTATTGTTCCTAATGAAATTATGGATAAAGCGCGTGGCTCCATTATACGGATGCTGGATATATCGGCTAAATTGAATCTTTAAAGAATTAAACGAATTTCTTTCTTTATAATTGATTAATTTTATCCTCAGAGATATGAAAACATTTTTTGCTGCAATATTGGCTATATGCATGCTCATGACTTTTTTCTCTGAGTTAAATGCCCAGGAAGAGGTTGTTAAGGATGGATTTACCCAATTTTTTTACCCCAACGGACAGGTTTCTTCAGAAGGTTATATGCACAATGGTAAACCTGATGGGTACTGGAAAACCTATTATGTTACCGGTGTTATTAAATCAGAAGGAAAGCGATACAATTTTCAGCTGGATAGTACCTGGAATTTTTACAATAAAGATGGGCTGATTCATGAGAAAATAGATTATAAATACGGTAAAAAGAACGGATACCATATTGTTTATCAATATAAAAAGGATGACCCTCTAAACCAGCCACTGATCAAATCAAAAGAATTATATCTTAATGGGTTAAAAGAAGGGTTGTCGTATTATTATAATTCTGAAGGCAATATCAGGGAAATTGCGAATTATTCCGGCGGTAAAAGGCAGGGACTTACCAAAGAATTTAACAACGATAGTGTTATCATTGCCCTTAAACAATATCATAACGGGTATATAACCAATCTTGAGCAAATTAACCGTTACGATAAGGACGGCCTTCAAACAGGCACATGGAAAGAGTTTTATGATAACGGAAAAGTTCATGTTGAAAAGCAATACAAAAAAGGATTGCTTGATGGTCTTTATAAAGTATTTAATGAAAAGGGCAATCTCCTGTCATCTTACCTGTATCGCGAAGGTCAGTTGGTAGGGAATGTTGCAGAAGAGGAGAATCCCATAGAGATTCTGGAAGAATATAATGATGAAGGTGTTTTGATTTCCAGAGGTCCTTTTAAAGACAATATACCTGTTGGTACCCACAGATTTTATAACGATAATGGTGAAGTTATCGGAGGAAAGGTATACGATGATAAAGGCAACTTATTGGCAGAAGGGATTGTTGATGCTGAAGGTAAACGCCAGGGACCATGGGTCGATTACTTTTTAAACCAAAAGGTCCGTGCCAGGGGAGAATATAAAGATAACAGAAAAACCGGTACCTGGAGCTACTTTTACCAAAACGGAAGACTGGAACAGAAGGGCTTATATAACAATGGCAGACTTCAGGGAGCTTGGGTTTGGTATTACCCTGATGGTAGTTTATGGAAAGAAGAAGCCTATTTGAACGGACGTTTGGAAGGCCCCTATGTTGAGTATAACCGAGAAGGTGATATCATAGCTCAGGGAGAGTATTTTGATGGTGAGGAAGAAGGTTTATGGGTGTATGCTGTGGGGGATCATAAAGAAGAAGGCAAATACATTACCGGTTTAAGAGATGGAGAATGGCGTTATTATTATAATGATGGTACATTGCATTTTGAAGGAAATTATGTTCAGGGCAATCCGGATGGTAAACACAAGATTTATTATCCGGATGGTTCATTAAAGGAAGAACGGATTTATGTGATGGGATTTCGTGAGAAAAATTGGAAAAAGTATGATGAAGAAGGCAACCTGGCCTTAACAATAACGTATGAAAACGACCGGGAAGTGCGCATTAACGGAGTGAAAATTGAACTTGAACACGATACCCGTCTTATACGATAATGTATGGATTTTAATATACATAACAATGATGCTTTAAAAACAGAACAAGAGGTTGATAAAAAACTACGGCCTCTGAATTTTGATGATTTTAAAGGGCAGAATAAGGTTGTTGAAAACCTTGAGGTGTTTGTGGAAGCTGCGAAATTACGGGAGGAGGCCTTGGATCATGTGCTTTTGTACGGTCCTCCGGGATTGGGTAAAACAACCCTGGCGCACATCATTTCGAATGAATTAAATACCAATATTAAAATCACCAGCGGTCCGGTATTGGATAAACCCGGTGATTTAGCAGGTATTCTGACTAACCTTGACGAAGGTGATGTACTTTTTATAGATGAAATTCATCGGTTAAGTCCGGTTGTTGAAGAGTTTTTATACTCAGCCATGGAAGATTATGTGATTGATATCATGATCGATAAGGGGCCTGCAGCACGTTCCATTCAACTTAACCTATCTCCTTTTACATTAATCGGTGCTACTACAAGGGCCGGACTACTCACCAGTCCGTTACGGGCCAGGTTTGGCATTCACAGCCATCTGGAATATTATAACAAAGAAATATTAACAAAAATTATTCATCGTTCGGCCGGCATTCTTTCCATACCCATTGAAGGCACAGCAGCTATTGAAATTGCGTCGCGCAGCAGAGGTACTCCCAGGATAGCCAATGCCTTGCTTCGTAGGGTACGCGATTTTGCACAAATTAAGGGCACTGGTATCATAGACCTTAAAATTACTAGATATGCGCTTAAAGCGCTTAATATCGATTCTCATGGACTTGATGAGATGGATAATAAAATCCTGAAAACTATTTTGCATAAATTTGGAGGTGGGCCGGTAGGGTTGTCAACCATTGCCACAGCAGTAGGTGAAGATAGCGGTACCATCGAAGAAGTTTATGAACCATTTCTTATTCAGGAAGGTTTTATAAAACGTACACCCAGAGGTCGTGAAATTACGGTGCTGGCTTATCAACATCTTGGTGAAACACCTGATAGTCAGGGATTGCTTTTTTAACAAATAATTTATACTTTCGGGTGCTGAATTTTATTGTTGAACATCTATAACCAAATAAATACATATGCAAAATTTTTTACGAAACCTTGGATTATTTCTGATTTTAGCCGGTTTTATTCTCCTTGTGGTATCCGTTATACAGGGAATGACCACAAATACCTTATTGCTTGTAAGCGGATCATTGGTTGTTGGCGGATTGTTGCTATACATTATCCTTAACAGGGTAATAGAAGAATAAAGACAATGATTTTTTCTGATGTCCTAAATTTCAGCTTTGAACTGATTTAAAAATCGGATATCATTCTCGAAAAACAAACGGATATCATTTATGCCGTAAAGCGACATGGTAAGTCGTTCAATACCCATACCAAAAGCAAATCCGGTATATTTTGTACTGTCAATACCAGAACTATCCAAAACATTGGGATCGACCATTCCGCAGCCCAGTATTTCCAACCAACCTGTATATTTACATACATTGCAGCCTTTCCCATGACATACGGCGCAGGTCACATCCATTTCTGCCGATGGTTCTGTAAAGGGAAAATATGACGGACGAAGCCTGATTTTGGTTTCTTCACCAAACATTTCTTTTGAAAAATACAGTAAAGTCTGTTTCAAATCCGAGAAGGAAACATCTTTGTCAATATATAACCCCTCAACCTGATGAAAAATACAATGCGATCGGGCCGATACTGCTTCGTTCCTGAACACACGGCCCGGCATAATGATTCGTAATGGCGGTGTTGTTGCTTCCATCTCCCTTACCTGAACAGATGAAGTATGGGTACGTAACAATATGTCTGGCTGTTTCTCTATGAAGAAGGTATCCTGCATATCACGTGCCGGATGCTCGGGTGGAAAATTTAAGGCAGAGAATACATGCCAGTCGTCTTCTATCTCAGGTCCCTCAGAAACAACAAAACCCAATTGGGCAAAAATGTCAATGATTCGGTTTTTTACAATAGAAATCGGATGGCGTGTTCCTGTTTTGGCATAATCGCCTGGTAAGGTTAAATCAGGCCTTTCCTTTGCTGATGATTGGTTGGCAATGTTTTCACGCATGGTGTTAATTTTATCTACTGCCAGCTGCTTAAGCTGATTGAGATTCTTGCCATACAATTTTTTTTGATCGCCTGGAAGATTTTTGAATTCATCAAACAATTGGGATATCAATCCTTTTTTTGAAATGTATCGGATTCGCGCTGATTCTATTTCTTCAAGTGTATTTACTTCGAGATTAACAATTTCATCCTTAAGCGATTCAATCTTTTCCTTCATTAGAAACTATTGTTTTATTTTTATGGTAATAATTTTAATGTCTTCTACCGGTCTGTTTCGCGGATCGGTCTCTACCTTTGCAATTTCATCAATAACATCAAAACCTTTTGTAATTTCTCCAAAGACGGTGTAATTAAAATCCAGATGGGGAGCACCACCTTTACTTTTGTATATTTTCTTGTGTTCTTCTGAAAAGGGCATTCTAAGTTCTTTTTCTTCAAAAGCTTTAAAATGCTCATCCGTTAGTGGAGTTCCCTGAACAATGTAAAATTGTGAACCGGAGGATTCTTTTCCGGGATTGATGTTATCCGGTTGTCGTGCTGCTGCAAGAGCTCCCTTTTTGTGGATATATTCCGGGTTAAACTCTGGTGGAATGGTATAACCAACATCACCGGAGCCCAGCATTTTACCTTTCGCTGCATTTTTTGAATCCGGATCACCAGCCTGTATCATAAAGTCTTTAATCACCCGGTGAAACAACAACCCGTCATAATGGCCCTTTTTTGCCAGGTCAATGAAATTTTCGGTATGCATGGGGGTATCTTCATAAAGAATGCCTTCCATGGTACCTTTTGTAGTTTCTATTATGAATGGAATTTGACTATAACCGTATAAGGCTAATACAAAATAGAATATCGCTATATTTATAAAACGTTTTATCATATTGCTTGTTTTAATGTGCAAAAGTAATGATTTGTCTTGATTATATTTATAATACTCACAGATTATGAGCAAAGTTGTAGCCATTACCGGAGCGGGTGGATTTATTGGTAAATACCTGGTTAGGTTTTTCAAACAACAGGGCTTCATTGTTTATGAAGTCCATCGGAATGACTTTTTTTCAACCAGTACGCTTAGCAATAAAATTAATGATGCAGATTATGTTATTAACCTGGCCGGTAAATCTGTTTTTACCAGATGGACCTCAAAAAATAAAAAAGCCATTTTAAACAGCCGCATCAGCACTACCAAAAAAATTGTTGAAGTTTTAAATGGTAAAAAGAAACCTGTCCATCTTTTAAATGCAAGCGCTATTGGCATTTATTCGTATAAACAAGTTCATGATGAAGAAAGCAAGGATTATGCCGGCAACTTTTTAACAGATATGGTCCTGGCATGGGAGCAAGAGGCTGAAAAACTTCAATATGATCAATTAACCATCATGCGGTTTAGTGTTGTATTAGGTAGGGAGGGGGGAGCATTCAAAACCCTTCGTATGTTTAATAAATTACGGATTGGAAATTATTTTGGTGATGGAAAACAACCCTTTCCTTTCATTCATATTTATGATTTGGCCTGTGCTGTTCTTTACCTCATGAACCATCAAATAAAGGGTCTTGTAAATATATCTGCGCCCGAAAATATTACGTACCTTGATTTTATGAGGACCATACAGAAGCGTTATAAATTTTTCTTGTTATTTCCAGTGCCTGAATTATCTGTCCGGCTGGTATTGGGTGAAGCCAGCCAGTTTATTCTTAAAACACCCTGGGTTCTTCCTAAAAGACTAATAAGTTATGATTTTAATTTTACCTATCCGACCATTGATGATTGTATGAAAGAATTAATTTAGCAAAAAATTTTGCTTTGAATTATCTGAAACGATTAGCCGGTCAGAGTGTTGTTTATGGTCTGGGAACCATTGTACCCCGATTGTTAAATTTTATTGTCCTAACTCCTTTTTATACCCGTATTTTTGGAAGGACTGAATACGGCATTATCACGGAGTTGTATGCCTATATGGTTGTTTTACTTATCGTATTGACCTACGGGCTCGAAACTGGATTTTTCCGGCATTATGCCTCAGCAAGTAATAAATCGCGTTTATATTCTACCCTTCTGATTAGTTTGTTTATAACCTCTTCTGCTTTTATCCTGCTTGTTTTAACAAACCTCGGAAATATTTCTTATATCCTTGAATATCAAGATAATAAAGAGTATATTAAATGGTTTTCTTTTATAGTTGCCATTGATGCTTTTATCTCCCTGCCCTTTGCCCGCCTCAGAGCAGATAACAAACCCGGCAGGTTTGCTATTATTAAGATTATTAATGTATTAAGTATTCTTTTATTATCCTTTTTTATTCTATATCTAGGCAAAGAACATCAAACACATGCTTTTTGGAGCCGTTTCTATAATCCTGATATTGGTGTTGGTTATGTATTTTTAATAAACCTTGTTGGTTCAATTATCAGCTTAATACTAATATTACCTGAGATTTTTAAGGTCAGAGCGGATTTTGATCTAACGGTTTTAAAAAAGGTCCTGTCTTATTCCTTTCCTTTACTCATAGCCGGATTGGCTGGTGCAATTAATGAAGCCATAGATAGGATATTGCTTAAACACTTAATCACCGATAGTGATCCTATGGAGATTGTTGGTATTTATGGTGCCAATTATAAATTAGCAGTCTTCATGACCCTGTTTATTCAGATGTTTAAATATGCTGCAGAACCTTTTTTCTTTGATCAGTCCAAAAATAAAGATGCAAAGAGTGTTTATGCCCAGGTTATGAAGTATTTTGTTGTTTTTGGGCTCATCATTTTTCTTTTTGTAGTGCTTTATATCGATGTTTTTAAATATTTTATTGGGAGTAAGTTTCATGAGGGACTTCACATCGTCCCCATAGTTTTATTTGCCAATTTACTGCTGGGTATTTTTTATAATTTATCCGTTTGGTATAAAATAAATGATTTGACGCGTTTTGGTGCTGGTATTGCTATAGTTGGTGCCTTAACCACCCTTCTTTTCAATTTTTTGTTGATTCCGGTCATGGGATATACCGGATGTGCCTGGACTCATCTGATTTGCTATACTGTTATGGTACTTTTATCTTATTTTTTTAGCCGGAAATATTATAAGATTAATTATGAATTGAAGACCATCCTTTTTTATATCTTTTTAGCTGTGTCAATTGTTTTGTTAAGTGAGTTGATGGTTATTCAGCATGTGTTTTTACGATTGAGCATTCATACTGTTATGTTCGGTAGTTTTAGTATCTTTATCATTTTACGTGAAAAAGTAATAAATATATTTATAAAACGTTAGATAGTATGACTATAAATATTGTAAATAAATCAAATAATCCATTACCTGCCTATAGCACTGCATTAAGTGCAGGTGTTGATTTAAGGGCTTATCTTGATGAAAATATTGTTATAAAACCGCTGGAACGTACTTTAGTACCCACAGGGTTGTATATTGAGCTTCCCGTAGGCTACGAAGCCCAGATACGTCCCAGAAGTGGGCTTGCTGTTAAGCACGGCATTACCGTGCTTAATACTCCCGGGACCATTGATGCTGATTATCGTGGAGAGATTAAAGTTATTCTTGTTAATCTGTCGGCTGAAGCATTTACCATTAAAAGTGGAGAGCGAATTTGTCAGATGATTATTTCCAAACATGAAACAGCTTCCTGGAATGAGGTTGAGGAACTTAATATTACTGAAAGGGGTGAAGGTGGTTTTGGACATACGGGTAAAGGCTAAATGCATGAAAAACGCAATTGTTATTATAATTGGGTTGCTCTTTTTATTTCAGGGGTGTACTCAGAAATTTGTAGCTCATAAAATTGAAGGCGAAAATGAAAATCAGACTTCCCAGCTGGATTACGAATACACACTCACAGAAGCTACAAAGAGTGCCCTTCTTGGAGATTTAAATCAATCCATTCTTTTGTATCGAAAGTGTATAGCTCTGGATAGCACAAAAGTTGTGCCTTATTATCAAATAGCAAATATCCTTTATAAATCCAATCAAATTAAGGATGCCCTTACATATGCTGAAAAGGGTTTTCACTTTGATCAATCAAACAGATGGTTAAATTCTTTATTGGTGGATTTATATCAGGTTGATAAAAAACCTGACAAGGCGCTTGATGTTGTTGCTGTATTGGTGGACCAGTATCCGGATAATCCGGAATTTTTATTTAAAAAGGCTTCACTTCTTAATGAAACGGGCAAATACAAACAAGCCATTGATATTTTGAACCGAATTGAGTCAAATTTGGGTATTTCTGAGCAGATTAGTCTGGCTAAGCATAACATATACAGCACTAATAATCAAAATTTAAAAGCGGAGAATGAGTTGTTGCGCTTAATTGAGTTTGCACCCGACGAAAGTCGCTATTACGCTATACTGGCTGAGTTTTACAGCAACATTAATGAGAATGCCAAAGCTACTGCTATATATAATGATCTGCTTACCAATCCGGGTGAGGATGTTTTTGTAACTTTATCTGCTGCTGAACATTATCGTAGCAATAAAGAATATGAAAAAGCCATAGAATTATATAAAAATGCTGTATTTAATAATAACCTTGAGGAAGGAGAGAAAGTTAGGACAATCATTACTATGATTACGGATGCTGATTTTTTCCAGCGTACCTATCTTGAAACAGGTCAAATAATTAATGCGTTAATTGACGAATCGCCGGCTAATATCCGGCTGCTCACCCTGCGTGCTGATTATTATATTCGTATCCGTGATTTCAACAGTGCTAAAAATGATCTGATACAGGTTGTCAATAAGAATCAAAATAATTATGTTATTTGGGAACAGTTATTATTTATTCTAAACAGCCTGGGTGATTATGAATCATTAAAAACGTATTCTGATAAGGCACTTTCTAATTTTCCTGAACAGCCTGCTTTTTTTATGTTTAATGGACTTGCAAATATGCAAGCCGGCGATAACATCACTGCCGAGAAAAAATTTACGCAGGGACTTAAGTATGTCGGAGATGAAAAAGATCTACGCATACAATTTTTAAGTATGTTGGGTGATGTACAGCGCAGCCTTGGCAATGATAAAAAAAGCGATGGCTATTTTGAACAGGTTTTGGACCTTGATCCCAATAACATTATTGTACTTAACAATTATAGTTACTATCTTTCATTAAGGGAAGAAAATCTAAACCGTGCTGAAAGCATGAGCCGCAAAACCCTTGATATTGATCCCGGCAATCCAACCTATCTGGATACCTATGCCTGGATTTTATTTAAGATGGGGAAAATTGATCAGGCCCATAAATATATTGTGGATGCTATTAAAGCTGGAGGGGGCAGTAATCCTGAAATTCTTGAACATTACGGAGACATTTTGGTTGAATTGAAAAATCTACCCGAAGCGGTACGTATTTATAAGCAGGCCCTGGAATATGGCGGAGATAATCAGATATTAACGCAAAAGATTAATAATCTCGTTAATGATTAATGGTTTCATAATATGATGCGTTATTTATTAATTATAGGGATCATTTCTCTTTCATGGCTGGGCAATATCCGTGGACAGTCAAAGGCCCAACTTCAATCTGAAAGGAATCATATTCTTGATGAAATAGAATTGTTGAATAAGAATCTGGAATCAACAAAAGAATCCAGGGAAGCCACCTTAAATGAATTTTTATTATTGGATAGAAAGCTGGTATTAAGGCAGAGGCTCATTGATCAGATGACACGTGAGTTACAGTTTTTACAAAGTCGGATCAATGATAATCAACTGGTTATTGAATCCCTGCAAAGCGATCTCAAGAAGATTAAGGATGAATATGCCAAAATGATCTATTATTATTATAAAAACAAAGACACTCAAAATAAACTGATGTATATTCTGGCTGCTGAAAGTTTTAATCAGGCATATAAGCGTTTCAAATATTTGCAGCAGTATTCGGCTTTCCGAAAGAATCAGGTTAAACTAATCAATGCAGTTCACAGAACCTTGTACAATCAGATTTTAATTATTGAAGATCAGATTGAAGAGAAGGCGACTCTTCAGAAGCAAAAGGAAGATGAGCTAGCCCAATTCACCCGGGAAAAAAGACATAAGGAACAACAAATTGTTCAACTGCGTTCTAAGGAAGAGGATCTTTTAAAACAAATTAAGAAACAGCAGGAAATTGCTGAAAAACTTGAAGCAGAAATTAGCCGGCTGATTGCTGAAGAGAGTAAAAGGAGTGAGAACAGGGCCTATCAATTAACACCCGAAGAGCAATTGGTTTCTGATGATTTCAGAAAAAACCGGGGAAGATTGCCATGGCCTACCCAACAAGGCATTGTAATCAGAGGTTTTGGAGAGCATGAACATCCCATTTTGAAGGGAACCAAAATACGCAATGACGGGATTGACATCTCTACGGTGAAAGGTTCGGATGTACGTGCATTATTTAATGGGGAAGTTAAGCGTGTTTTTTCCATTTTAGGAGCCAATTCAACGATAATTATTCGTCATGGTAATTTTTTAACGGTCTATCACAACATTGTTGATGTCCGTGTAAAAGCGGGTGATGTTGTTTCAGTGAAAGAAGTTATTGGCAAGGTGCCTACAGATGATAAGTCTGAGACAAGTACCATTCATATTGAAATTTGGGAAGAATTTACTAAACTTAACCCTGAACTCTGGTTATCAAAATATGACAATTCGTAAAAAATGTATTTTTTTTTATAGTTTGACACTAAAATTAACTAATTTAGTGCCTCCTAATACCAATTTACTTTAAAATCTGAAAATAATGGAGCGCAAGCTAAGTATACCTTCTAAAATTGAAAACCTTCGAAAAGTGGAAAAACTTATCGATGAGTTATCTGCCGAACATGATTTCCATAGTGATCTGTACGGAAATATACTTATTGCGACGTTAGAAGCTGCTAATAATGCAATTCTACACGGAAACAAGCAGGATGAAGCTAAGAATGTCGACATTGTTTTTTCCTTCACGGAAAATGAATTGACCATTTCAGTTAAAGATAAGGGGCCTGGATTTGATTATACCCATGTACCTGATCCCACTGCTCCCGAAAACATAGAAAATATTAACGGACGGGGTATTTTTCTTATGGAAAAGCTTTCAGATGGCATAGAATTTTTGGATGATGGAAGTAAAGTTGAGATTAAATTTAAATTAAAATAGTTGGAGGTAATTTTTTCATTACAGCATCCTTCGTTTAACCTGCCTTATTCTACCGCCTTACTCACTAATTGGATTCAACAAATTGCTCATAGCGAGAAGAAATCCATCCGGTATGTACAATATATATTTGTTACTGATGAAGAAATTTTACGCATAAACAGTGAGTTTCTTAATCACTATTATCTTACAGATATTATCACTTTTAACAACAATACACCTTTTTCACTCTCCGGTGAGGTTTTTATAAGCATTGATACTATGACTAGCAATGCCACTTCGTTTCAAGTAAACCTGGACAATGAATTTTTGCGGCTTATTGTTCATGGGTTGTTGCACCTGATTGGTTATGACGACGGCAACCTTTCCGAGAAGCAAACCATGCGAAATAAAGAAGACTACTACATCAAACTTTTTTACAAGGAATTTGTATAGCAATAGATAGATGGATTTCGTAGATGTGTAATAATTCATCTTTTCATAGTAAGTTTGCAGAAATTTTTTCATTATGAATTTTTTCTATGACGTAATAGTAATAGGAGGAGGGCATGCGGGTAATGAGGCGTCTGCTGCAGCTGCCAATATGGGAGCTAAAACCCTGCTTATTACCATGGACATGACAAAGATTGGGCAGATGTCATGCAATCCGGCTATGGGCGGAATTGCCAAAGGACAAATTGTGCGTGAAATTGATGCTCTAGGAGGATATAGTGGGTTAGTTACAGATAGAAGTACGATACAGTTCCGAATGCTAAATCAAAGCAAGGGTCCGGCAATGTGGAGTCCCCGTGCACAATGTGATCGGGCATTGTTTAGCAAAGAATGGCGGGCCCAACTAGAGAAAATTGATAACCTCGATTTTTGGCAGGACACAGTTGAACGTTTAATCCTTGAAGGAAATACCATCAAAGGCGTTCATACCAAAATGGGGCTTGATTTTTTTTCTAAAACGGTTATCGTTACTACGGGTACTTTTCAACGGGGCTTAATACATATCGGTAAGTTTAACACAAAAGGAGGTAGACTGGCGGAACCTGCTTCTTATGGTATATCCGATCAAATAAAAGAAGCCGGTCATCCCACAGCCCGGATGAAGACTGGTACTCCTGCCAGGATAGATGGACGTACAATAAATTTTTCAAAACTGGAAGAACAGCTTGGTGAACATTCCTTTCATAAGTTTTCATACCTGCTTGAAAGGCCCCTTGAGGTAGAACGGAAGAATTGCTGGATAGCATATACAAATGCAAAGGTTCATAAAATCCTCGAAAAGGGATTCGAAGAAAGTCCGTTATATAACGGAACGATTGAGGGCATAGGCCCCAGATACTGTCCTTCGATTGAAGATAAAATTGTAACTTTTGCAGAAAAGCAACGACACTTATTGTTTCTCGAGCCCGAAGGCATAGACACGGTGGAATATTACATTAATGGGTTTTCAAGTTCATTGCCCTGGCAGGTGCAATACGAGGCCTTACGTGCCATAGAGGGATTGGAAAATGTTAAAATCTTTCGGCCCGGATATGCCATCGAATATGATTACTTTGATCCTACCTGCCTGCAACCTACTTTGCAAAGCAAACTGGTCGACGGATTGTATTTAGCAGGGCAGGTTAACGGGACAACCGGTTATGAAGAAGCAGCAGCGCAGGGCCTGATTGCTGGCATTAATGCTGCCCTTAGAACCCAAAACAAAAAAGAATTTTATTTAAACCGGGATGAAGCCTATATTGGTGTCTTGATTGACGATCTTATCACAAAGGGAGTCGATGAGCCGTATCGCATGTTTACTTCAAGGGCTGAATACCGGATTTTATTGAGGCAGGACAATGCTGATTTTCGATTAACTCAAAAAGGTGTTGATTTGGGCCTTGCTACCCGGGAAAGGGAATTATTATTTAAATATAAACAACAGCTTGTACAAGAACTGATAGACCTGGCTGATAAGTTATCACTAAAGCCTGAACATGTCAATGATTATTTAAAATCAAAAGAAACGTCAGAAATTAATCAAAAAACCAGGATTCGCAACCTGATATTGCGCCCACAGGTTAGTCTCATGGATATTATTCGGATATCCCATAAGCTGCAAAGATTTATAGACAACATACCTGAGCGAAAGGAAGAAATTGTGGAGAGCGCTGAAATTTTAATTAAATATGGGGGATATATCGAGCGTGAACGCATTATTGCTGATAAACTTCAAAGATTGGAGAACATCAAACTTTCAGAGGGGCTCGACTACGGTTCCTTTAAATCCATTAGCATCGAAGGCCGTCAAAAGTTGCTTAAACACAAACCCAGAACCATTGGTCAGGCAAGCCGCATTAGCGGGGTATCCCCAAGTGATATTAATGTATTGTTAGTACATTTGGGACGGTAATGTTCCACGTGGAACATAATTCAAAACAATGGGTTTAAAATGTTCCACGTGGAACATAAAAAAGTGATTTGTGTCAGGAAAAAACGAACATATTAAACAAACATTAGCTTCATTGCCGCATTCACCTGGCATTTATCAATTTTACGATAAGCAGGGTACCATTATATATATCGGTAAAGCAAAGGATTTAAAAAAAAGGGTAAGTTCATATTTCAACCGGATGCATGAAGTTCACAAGATAAATATTCTTGTGCGCAATATTGTGGATATTCAAATTATCGTTGTTGAAAATGAATCGGACGCTCTTTTGCTCGAAAACAATTTAGTTAAAAAATATCAACCCAGGTACAATGTACAGCTAAAAGATGATAAAACATTTCCCTGGATTTGTATTAAGAATGAACCTTTTCCTCGTGTATTCCTTACCAGAAATGTTGTGGAGGACGGATCCTTGTATTTTGGGCCGTTTACCTCAGCTAAAATGGTGCGCACGTTGCTTAATTTAATAAAACGGTTATATAAACTCCGTACATGTTCATACAATTTATCACCCGAAAACATTGCAAAAAATAAATTTAAGGTATGTCTGGAATATCATATTGGCAATTGCAAGGGACCTTGCGAAAACCTTCAATCAATTGAAGAATACGATCAATCCATTGAACAGATAAAAAAAATTGTTAAAGGCAATATTTCTGAAGTCATTATTTACCTTAAAGCACACATGAAGGAATTGGCTTCTCATTATAAATTCGAAGAAGCACAACTCATCAAAGATAAAATATCCGTGCTTGAGAAGTATAAAAGCAAATCAACCATCGTAAATCCTGCGATTCATGATTTGGAGGTGTATTCCATCGCTCACGAAGGAAAATCGGCGTTTGTGAATTTTCTTAAAATAAGCAATGGTGCCATTATTCAAGCCCACACCCTGGAGCTTGAGCCAAGGCTTGATGAAACCCCCGAAGAAATCTTATCTTTAGCCATCGAAAACATCAGGCTCAGGCTGAATAGCTCAAGCCGGGAAGTCCTCGTGCCGTTTATGCCTTCAGATAAATTGGATAACATTAATTATAGCATTCCAAAGATAGGAGATAAGCGAAAATTACTAGAATTGTCTGAACGTAACGCCAAATATACCCTTTTAGAGCATCGTAAACAAAAACAAGCCTATGCGGAAAAACCAAATAAAACCGATGTTGCCCTCAAACAAATGCAAGATGATTTGCGCTTAACTCATCTTCCCAAACATATCGAGTGTTTTGATAATTCGAATCTGCAGGGATCAAATCCTGTTGCTGCCTGTGTTGTGTTCAAAAATGCCCGGCCGGCCAAAAAAGAATACCGCCATTATAATGTTAAAACCGTAACCGGACCAGATGATTATGCTTCCATGCGCGAAATTGTAAGCCGAAGATACTCCCGTTTGAAAAACGAAGGGAGTGAGCTTCCCCAGCTTATAGTGATAGATGGTGGTAAAGGACAGCTCCGGGCTGCCTACGAAAGCCTGAAGGATCTAAACCTGTCGGATAAAATCACTGTGCTGGGAATTGCCAAACGGCTGGAAGAAATATTTTTCCCTGGCGATGCTGTTCCATTATATTTAGATAAAAACAGCATAACCCTCCGCATTATTCAACAACTTCGGAACGAAGCACATCGATTTGGCATAACCTTTCATCGCAATAAGAGAAGCAAGGCTGGCCTTAAATCAGATTTGGAAAAATTACCCGGAATAGGAGAGAAGACCCTGCAAAAACTTTTTATCGAATATAAAACCATGGATAAAATACGAAGTCAGAATCCGGAGGAACTGGCTAATATCATTGGGCAGGATAAAGCCAAAACCATTTACAATTATTTAAAGCATAGTTATAAATAAGCACGCATTATTTGTTTCTGGTAATGACAAATTCCACCAGCTTAATTAATGCTTTCTGCGCTTCATTTTCAGGATATTTATTTAAAATAGCAATGGCTTGATTTTTATAGTCCTCCATCTTGTCAATTGAATATTCAATTCCATGATTTAATCTTACAAAATCAATTACCCGGTCAATGTTAACCTGGGTTTTATTTTTATTGTTTATGATTTTCAGGATTGCTTTCTTTTCAGATAATTCCGCATTTGATAATGCATGAATCAAGGGCAGGGTTAGCTTTTTTTCTTTAATATCATTGCCTACGGGTTTGCCAATGGCAGGGCTTTTTTGATAATCAAATAAATCATCTTTAATTTGAAAAGCGATGCCAATAAGCGCTCCCATTTTTTTCATTTCTTCAATAACCTCCTCTGCCTGGGCAGTAGATTGAGCGCCACAAGCAGTACATGCCGCGATTAACGAGGCTGTCTTCTTTTCAATAATATTGAAATATTGTTCTTCGGTGATGTTTAGTTTTCGTGACTTTTGAATTTGTAACAATTCGCCTTCACTCATTTGTTTAACAGCTTCGGAAACTATCGCAAGTAATTCATATTGTTTGTTTTCAACAGAGAGTAACAATCCCTGGGCAAGCATGTAATCACCAATCAAAACAGCCACTTTCGATTTCCATAGGGCGTTAATCGAAAAAAATCCCCGACGCTCATACGATTCATCAACAACGTCATCATGAATCAGGCTTGCCGTATGTAGCAGTTCAATTAAACTCGCAGCAGTGTATGTTGCTTTACCAACCTCTCCGAGCATTTTGGCAGTCAAAAACACAAACAAGGGGCGGATTTGTTTGCCTTTCCGACGAATAATATAGTTTGTGATGATGTTCAAAAGCCTGACATTGCTGGAAATAGATTTTTTAAAATGTTTTTCAAATTCTGCAATCTCATGGGCAACGGGTTGCCTTATTGTTTTTAATCCGGACATAAACAATGATATACGATTCTAATTTTATATAACACAAAGGTAGTGCATACTTTATGTAAAAAGATTGTGAAATATGCTTTTTTTTATATTGATTCATCCAATATATTTATATATTTGCATTTGTTAACGCACACAATTTTTCAAACCTGAAATTTTTTCATAACATGGCCGTAACAATTAATACGAACACAAAAAAAATGAAATTTAGTACGCTTAGTCCGGAACAGCTCGAAAAAGCTGCGAATATGCTTAAAGCCATTGCGCATCCTATGCGAATTGCAATTCTGAATCATCTGGAAGATGGCAAGAAGCTTACTGTGACTGAGATCCACGAATTACTGGGGATAGAACAGTCCACCACCTCACATCATTTGGGCATTCTCAAGGATAAAGGGGTGTTAAATTCCTATCGTGATGGAAAAAATACCTTCTATTTCTTACGAAATGATAATCTGAGCAATATTGTTGATTGTGTGAGCAAGTGTGCATGTGATTAACCATATATCAAACGGTTTATAAAATCCCTGAAAAGGGATTTTTTTTTGGTTTAGGGCGAAAGCATATTTTTACGGTTCCGGTATGGAAATATTAAAACATGTTAACCTCAACATGTGAATGCATCATATGAATATATCCCGCCCCAATATTTTATTGTAGTTTTGAATAAACATAAAAATTAGATTATGAATCAGCCTCAGTTGTATTTGTTGGATGCATACGCTTTGATTTTTCGCGCGTATTATGCATTTATTAACCGGCCAATTATTAATTCCAAAGGGTTAAATACTTCAGCAATATTCGGATTTACCAATTCACTGCTTGAAATTTTGCAAAGAGATAATCCTTCGCACATCGCTGTGGTTTTTGATCCCCCATCACCCACTTTTCGAAAGGAAATATATGCTGAATATAAAGCAAACAGGGAGCAAACACCTGAAGACATAAAAAGATCCATTCCTTATATTAAATCAATCATTGAAGCCCTTGGCATTCCTATACTGGAAGTAAACAACTTCGAAGCCGATGATGTCATTGGTACCATCGCTAAAAAAGCAGAAAAAGCTGGGTATTTTACCTATATGGTTACGCCGGATAAGGATTATGGGCAATTGGTCTCTGATAAGATTGTTATTTATAAACCCCGCCGCTCAGGAAACGATATCGAAATTTTGGGTGTAAAAGATATCTGTGAGAAATATACTATTTCGGATCCCCGGCAGGTAATCGATATTCTGGCTTTGTGGGGCGATGCTTCTGACAATATACCGGGTGTACCGGGAATTGGTGAAAAGACCTCCATAAAACTTATTTCGCACTTTGGATCTATCGAGAATTTGCTCCAAAACGTTGATCAACTTAAAGGCAAACAAAAAGAAAATGTTATTAACTCAAAAGAACAACTTGAGTTATCTAAAAAGCTGGTAACCATTGCATTGGATGTCCCTGTTGAATTCGAACCGGAACAGCTTAAGTATCATGGCATTGATCAATCAAAACTGGAGCCTGTCCTGGTCGGTTTGGAATTCAACAGTATCCGCAGCCGGTTATTTAATGAAGCATCCAAACAAGGTTTAATTACATCGGTTCCTTCTCCACAGCAACCACAACAAGGGAATTTATTCGGAGAGAGCACGACAGATATTGAGGCTGTGGTTACTCCTTCTCACCTCAATACCATTAAATCAGTGCGTCATGAATATGTGTTGGTTGATACGGAGGATTCACTCAATGCCTTGATTGAAAAACTAGGCAGGTTAAAAGAGTTTTGCTTTGATACGGAAACAACAAGCCTTGACGCTGCTTCTGCTGAATTAGTCGGCCTGGCAATTTCCTATAAAAAAGGAGAAGCATTTTATGTACCATTTGATGCAGACAGAGTAAAAGCCAGGGATCGGATCGAATTGTTTCGTGACTTGTTTGCCAATACTTCCATTCGAAAAGTAGGCCAAAATTTAAAATACGATATTCAGGTACTGGCAAATTATAATATTCATGTGGAAGGTCCTTTGTTCGATACCATGATTGCACATTATCTCATCCAGCCTGAATTGAAACACAACATGGATTACCTGGCCGAGACCTACCTGAGTTATAAGCCGGTTTCCATAGAGAGTTTAATTGGTAAGAAAGGAAAAGGACAATTGAATATGCGCCTGGTTGACCTGGATATTATTAGCGAATATGCAGCCGAAGATGCTGATATTACCTGGCAATTGAAAGAAATTCTGGAACCCATGCTCGAAAAGGATGGCTTGCTGAAACTCGCACATGATCTTGAATTTCCATTGATAAAGGTACTTTCCGAGATGGAACTTTCAGGAGTAAAAATTGATACTAAAGCTTTAGATAACTTTGCTATAAAACTTGAAAAAGAAATAATTGACATTGAAGAAAAAATATTTGAGTTATCTGGTAATATCCGGTTTAATATTGCTTCTCCAAAACAATTGGGCGAAGTACTGTTTGACAAACTAAGGATTGTGGAAAATGCTAAAAAGACTAAAACAAAACAGTATTCCACCAGTGAGGATACCCTGGTACGCTTAAAAGATGCCCACCCTATTGTAGATTATATTCTCCGATACAGGTCGCTGACCAAGCTGCTTTCAACCTATGTGCGTGCGCTGCCAAAACTTATTAATCCAAAAACAACCAGGATACACACCTCATTTAATCAGGCCATTACTGCCACAGGGCGGTTAAGTTCCAATAATCCGAATTTACAGAACATACCAATCAGGGAAGAGGAAGGCCGGGAGATAAGAAAAGCCTTTATTCCTGAATCGGATGAGCATGTTTTAATGGCAGTGGATTATTCTCAGATTGAATTGCGGCTAATGGCCCACATGAGCAACGATCCTGAAATGATTCAGGCCTTTCAATCCGGTGAAGACATCCATACTTCCACTGCAGCTAAAATCTATAAAGTGGCACTCGAAGAAGTTACCCGTGAACAGCGAAGCCGGGCCAAAACAGCGAATTTTGGTATTATTTATGGTATTTCGGCTTTCGGACTGGCACAACGACTGAACATACCGCGGGGTGAGGCAAAACAACTGATCGATGGATATTTTGCAACCTACAAAAAGGTACAACAGTATATGAATCAGTGTATTATGGAAGCTAAAGAACGAGGCTTTGTTGAAACCATCATGGGCCGCAAACGCTACCTCAAGGATATTCGCTCCAACAATGCAATTGTCCGTGGCATTGCTGAAAGAAATGCCATCAATGCCCCAATCCAGGGTTCTGCTGCCGATATTATCAAACTAGCCATGATCAAGGTTCGTGATTTTATCGTGGAACATAATCTAAAATCCAAAATGATTCTCCAGGTACATGACGAATTGGTTTTTGATGTGTATAAACCTGAAATGGATACCTTAAAGTATGGGGTAATAAACATAATGGAAAGTGCCATGCCCTTGAATGTGCCCCTGGTTGTTGATGTGGGCATTGGGAACAACTGGCTGGAAGCCCACTAAGAATTAATTTTTTTCTAATCAAATAAATACTATTGGTATGAAATAGCTGGTGTACCTTATGAGGATATCTGGACTCAAAAAGTGAGCATCAACGGGAAATCAAATGATACATTTTCCAAAGGTGGCTCCGCTGGGATAATTTCAAAAATCCCAGCCTGGTCAACCAGGATGGCAAAGGATATATATTTGAAAATGAATGTGTTATCTGCCATATATTTAATGGTTCAATCAGAGTAATCATCTTTTGCCAATCTTAAGCTTTTATAAAAAGTGAACTGAATTCCAATCTTTTATAACAAATTATCGTAGAATAGTATTAAACTATTATTCATTAAAAGTGATTTGTTATGAAAAGAACAATAGGTATTTTTCTGGCAATATTATTTTGTTTGGCATCGCTAAAAGCCCAGGAACCTGAATCAAAGCCTAAAGTAGGATTTTTAATTGCTAATTTTATTAACGTCAGGTGGTATAACGACAAAGAGTTTTTTGAAAATAAAGTCAAAGAACTTGGTGCTATTCCTTATGTAAGGGATGCTTCCAATAGTTCAGAAAATCAGCTTTTGCAAGCCCGCGAACTTATTGAAGAGGGTGTAAAAGTGTTGGTTGTTATCCCTGTTGATGCAGAAAAAGCATCCGATATTGTGGAACTCGCTCACAAACACGATGTAAAAGTTATTGCTTACGATCGGTTAATCATGAATACCGATCTGGATTATTATATTTCATTTAACAGCGTAAAGGTAGGTGAATACATGGCAGAATATGTCGTTAAACTAAAACCTGCCGGTAATTATATTTTTATTAACGGACCTAAATCCGATCACAATTCCATATTGATTCGTGAGGGTGTTATGAATGTTTTAGATCCTTTGATAGAATCAGGTGAGGTAAAACTTGTGCATGAAAAGTTTTTATCCGAATGGATCGAGCTTGATGCATATATGTCTGCCCAGGGATACCTTGAAGGAAATACAGATGTTGATGTGGTTATCACCGGTGGTGATATTCTTGCCAGGGGCGTTTTAATGGCGCTTGAAGAAAAGGATTTAGATGGGAAAGTTTTTCTTACAGGACAAAATGGCGATTTACAGGCTATTCATGATATTCTTAAGGGCCGTCAAACCATGACCATTTATAAGTCCTTGCGCACTTTGGGTGAAACTTCTGCCGAAATAGCCGTAAGGGTTGCCAAACAGGATGATACCATTGAATGGACTGATGAAGTAAATAATGGAAAGTTTAATGTTCCTTCCATTTTGTTTGACCCGGTCATAGTGGATAAAAATAACATTCGTGAAACAGTGATTGCTGACGGGCATCTCACAGAAGAAGAAGTTTTTGCAAAAGAATAAAATACAGATTGCAGTGTTTCCAAAAGTATTCCATTAAAACATAACGAAATCATAACCAGGAATTCCGGGGATGCCTGCCGCATGGTATTTCCGGATTTTTTTTTTAACATTTAAACATTTCATAGGTCACCTGCAATAATAGCAACTTTTTGCTTGCTTATGATGCAATAGCTCTGATGAATAGGTCTAATCATCATTTCCCAGGCCTTTGCTGCGTTTCGGCCTGGGCTAATGAAAAGAAAACTTGTTGAATAGATACTTTATCCAACATTTCGTATACTACCGGGATTATTGATGGCGCACCGTTGGCGCTTCATTTAATTTTGCATCTCACCGCTTTACCTTGCCCTGCAGACAGGGTTTTTGATTATGCACCGCGTTGGTGCATTTTTAATTAAAATCATGTAAATTCATTACACTATATGGGCATAAACTACTCTTAACGCTGAACTACAGGATAAACGCCATTTTATATTCTATTGAAGCGCCAAAGGTGCACTATCAAAAACCGGGTTCGAAGGACCCGGAAATACGATTATTTAATCACCATGGCAGAATAATCGTCGTAGCTGCCATCAAGTATGCTGTTGTAATCGTTCTTATTTGTCAATATTTTTAGTGCTTTTTGCACTTCCTCATCCTCGTCCAGCGATGCACGGATGCGGCCTTCCTGGTAATAATACCTCCCGGCTATTTCTTCCCGCAGCAAATCAACAATCTCTTCTTTAAAAGTTTGGAGGTCCTTTTCTTTGTCGTGGCCCAGCTTCAATTCCAATGCTGCAAACTCGTCCTCAGCCCGTTTGAAATACTTCTCGGCTTTTGCCACTTCAATTAATTCACTCAGCTTTTCATCGCTGCGGGTTTCGTAATCATATTCCTTATCCTGCAGGAATGCTACAAAGTCAGCATAATCATCATCTGTGAATTCAAATTTCTCAGGTTCCGGAATATTTTCATGTTTGAGCACATACCGGGTGGCATAATCAAAAATCAGATTTTTAGTATACAAACTCAGCGCAATTTTGCTTAGCATTTCAGGTTCAATTTTAATATCCGGAGCTATGCCACCGCCGTCATATACTTTCCGGCCATTTTGGGTTTCAAACTCCGATATCAGGCTGTCCGGTACATGGCCAACACTACCGTCTTCGTTCCGGTGGGTGTAGTCCAGGGCCTGAATGCAACGTCCGCTGGGAATGTAATATTTTGCTGTGGTTACCTTTAATTGGGCATTGTAACTAAGGGGGCGGGTAGTCTGTACCAGTCCTTTACCAAAGGTTTTCCGGCCAATAACCACACCACGGTCCAAATCCTGCATGGCACCGGCAACAATTTCGGAGGCAGAGGCCGAACCCCGGTTAATCAATACTGTCAGTGGTATGAGTGTATCCAGGGGTTGATTTTGTGTTTTGTATACATTATCCCAATGCGATACCTTGCCTTTGGTACTGACTATTTCCTGCCCTTTTGGAACAAACAGGTTGGCAATTTGTACGGCTTCTATCAGCAATCCACCAGGGTTATTCCTCAAATCAAGTACCAGTTGCTCAGCACCTTTTTCTTTTTTAAGTTCAATAACGGCTTTTCTCACATCATCGGAAACACCCTGGGTAAAATTCGTCAGCCGAATGTAGCCTGTTTTATCGTCCAGCATGCCATAGTAAGGCATACTGCTGATGATGATCCGTTTCCTGACCAGCGTCTTTTTTAGTTTTTCATCCAGGCCGGGCCGTTCTATCACCATATTAAGTTTTGTTTCCGGAGTACCTTTGAGCAACTCCGATACTTCCTCCACTGCTTTACCTTTTATGGAGATGCCATCAATTTCAAGAATGATATCCCCCGACAGTAAACCGGCTTCATCTGCCGGAAAACCCTCATAAGGTTCGGAAATGATGATATAATCACCGTGCCTTCTTATTAATGCACCAATACCTCCGTATTTACCCGTGGTCATGAAATTAAAATCATCCATTTCTGATTCGGGAATGTAGGTGGTATACGGATCGAGCGACTCCAGCATGCCTTCTATGCTTTTATTAATGAGCTCCTCAGGATCGGTTTCATCAACATAAAAGAGGTTCAATTCCCTGAAGAGGGTATAAAATATATCCAGGTTCTTAACAATTTGAAAATCCCTGTTGGTATTGGTAAAGGATGTCAGGCCTATACCAACGCCTGATATCAATAGTACAACCAATAACCATGTCCTGGCTTTTTTTGGAAAGTGTATCTTCATATCCTTTTTACTTTATTTATTGGATTTATTCTAACTTATTAACACAAATTATACCGATAAAGTGTATGTGAAGAAAATAATTTCGTGCTAATATTCAAAGGTAAGGATAAATCGCCAAAATTGTTCTTAATAATTGTTAAGAAGGGATCTCTGAAAGCGATATCATAATATCTTCAGGATATGTGGAGATACAACAGGTTGTGGATTCCAAAAAAGGATTGTCCGGGAGTATACCAAGAGCATATTACTTAATCGTTTCCAAAAACACCAA
>CAZZBU010000044.1:5714-26552 GCA_964652315.1 uncultured Bacteroidales bacterium | reverse complement strand
CTGCTCGGGCAATTCCTTTTCGTTTCTTTGTTGTCGATGCGGAGGAAGAGGGATTCGAACCCCCGGTACCTTGCGGTACAACGGTTTTCAAGACCGCCGCATTCGACCACTCTGCCATTCCTCCGGGCGCAAAAGTAAAACTATTTTTAAATTTAAAAAAAAATAATTTACTCATTTTAAAATTTTCTCCTGCTTCTGTCCTGCATGCCCTGATTCCACTGTAAAATCAACTTAATTGGTAAAAAACCCATAATTTATTAACAAATTATTAAAAATGCCCCATTTTCAGGGGGTTAAATTTGCCAGACTCTGGAAATACTCTATATTTGTATAATATTGAGTAAAATTTATTTTTATTTCTAACCCTAAAAGATGTAATTATGAACAAAGCACAATTAATTGATGCGATAGCAAGCGAAGCTGGCTTAACTAAAGCAGATGCTAAAAAATCTCTGGATGCCTTCATCTCAACTACAACTGATGCCTTGAAAAAAGGCGACCGGGTTGCTTTGGTAGGATTTGGTTCTTTTGCCGTTTCTAACAGAAGTACACGTACCGGTAGAAATCCCCAGACAGGAAAAGAAATTACTATTCCTGCAAAAAAAGTAGTAAAATTTAAGGCAGGAAGCGAACTGGCTGATTCAGTTCAATAAAAGGACGTTTTATTACAATTTAGTAATAACAGAAAAAAGGGGTACCATGTGCTCCTTTTTTTATTCACTGGTTTAATAAAATATTCTTTATTTGAAATAATGAGTATTCTTAATAAACACATTGATGCTTACAAAGAAAACCCGGAGGAGTTAATACCTTTTTTACGCCACCTTGTTACCCCGGAGAGGTATCAATTGATTGAAAAGGTTTTAGAAAACCGAACCCAATACATCACAGTTGTACTTGAAGACATTTTCCAGTCGCAAAACGCCAGCGCTGTATTGCGCTCATGTGATTGTTTTGGCATTCAGGATGTGCACATCATCGAAAACAAACACGAATATCAAATCAACCCTGATGTTGCACTTGGATCAAACAAATGGCTCAATCTAATTAAGCATAATGAAAAAGTTCAAAACACCCTGGACACCATTAAAAGCTTAAGGGCTTCAGGGTACAGGATTGTAGCCACCACACCCCATATAAATGATGTTAATCTTGATGAGTTCGATATTGCCAAAGGAAAATTTGCACTGTTTTTTGGCTCTGAGTTAAAAGGGTTATCGCCTCAGGCAATCGACCATGCCGATGAATATGTAAAAATACCTATGCATGGCTTTACCGAAAGCTTTAATATATCCGTATCCGTGGCCATTATTTTACATTCGCTGGTAAACAGGCTTCATAAATCCAATTTGGATTGGCACCTTGACCCAAAAACAAAAGAATGCATTACCCTTCAATGGTTGAAAAAATCTATCCGCCGACCAAACCTGATTATAAAAGAGTATTACAGAAAAAACATCAACAGGATGCCTGAATCAAAGTGAAACATTTTTTATTTCGAATGAAAATGAATATATTCGAAACAGGAAGCATGGTTAAATTTCGAAAAAAGAAAAAAAAGTTTTATATTTGATTAGTGGAATCTATCCATTGATAAAGGTTAATTTTTTTTAGACGAAAACGCCTGACAATATGAATTGTATTATAATAGACGATGATGAACTTTCCAGGAAAGTAGTTGAAGAATTTGTGAGCAGGACGGAAGATCTGAGATTAATCCATTCATACGAGAATGCGGTTGATGCCATTAATGCATTTAAGGGCGAACAGGATATCGATTTGATCTTTTTGGATATTGAGATGCCCGAAATGAGTGGCTTAGACTTTCTCGAGACCTTAAAAAACCCGCCACAAATTATCATTATCTCGTCAAAGGATAAATATGCATTGAATGCGTTTGAATATGATGTGACTGATTATCTGCTTAAGCCCATTCAATACAGCCGTTTCTTTAAAGCTGTTGATAAAGCTTTGGAGCGATTTGCCAAAAGCAAAATAGATACCAAAGGGGAAGAAATTTTCATTAAGAAAAACTCCAGCCTGGTCCGTTTAAACTATAATGAAATTCTATGGGTTGAAGCGCTTGAAAACTATGTTGTGTTTAACACCTTCAGTGATAAATACACCATTCATTTTACTATGAAAGCCATTGAACAGAAGTTACCCGCCAATAAGTTTTCACGCGTACACCGTTCATACATTGTAAATACCAGCAGCATTGATGTTATTGAAGATAACTCAGTTATCATCAAAACTAAAGATGGCCCAAAATCACTGCCTATTGGTAAATCCTATAAAGATAAGCTTATGGGAGACATCAATCTGATTGCCAAATAGATTCTACTTGTTGTTGGATTTATCTACTCCGGTATATTTATTGAAAAAAGGGTTGTATACCTGATAGTTTAACTGGCATATATTTTGTTTTGAAAAGGAAACTAAATATGAAGTTCATGAAAAAAATGCTATTGGGTTGTTTTTTCTGTTTATCGTCGCTATTTTGGGCAATGCATACATCGGCCCAACCCAATGAATATCTGGACGTTGAAATATCCCTCATCAACAAATTCAAAAGGATCCAGGCAACCCAGAATGATGATTTAAGAAGTGCTATCAATGATAGCATAATCCTTGAACTGGAAGATTGGCTATACCAGTCCGAATCATTTTCTCATGGATTCGACACCCTGACCATGATCGGCAACATCCTTTCAGACGACAAAAAAGTACGGGTCCTTTCCTGGAATTTGCCTTATAATGACGGGACCAGTGATTATTTTGGATATATACAGCATGTGTCAGGAAAAGAGATTGAGGTAATAAAACTAAATTTTGATCCTTCCATGATAAACATCCCTGAAGGACAATCCCTCATGCCCAAACAATGGTATGGCGCATTATATTATCAGATAGTAGATGTAAAGCACGGCGGCCATAAATACTACACCTTGCTTGGTTTTATTCCTGATAACATTTTCACGCACAAAAAAATTATTGATATTCTCACCCTGAATGAAATGGGCCTTTTTCAGTTTGGTGCTCCTGTCTTTCAAATGAAAAACGGCATTAAAAACCGGGTGATTTTTGAATATTCAGCCCGCCTGGTTATGATGCTCCGGTATAATGAAAAAATGGATATGATTGTGTATGATCATTTATCTCCTTCATCACCAAACTATAAGGGTCGATTTCAATTTTACGGTCCTGACATGTCATACGATGGCCTTCAATTTAAAAAAGGATTCTGGGTGGAGCAAAAGGACATCAATATTGAATATTAAAACCCGGTCTTCTGGCAACGATGTACCAGGTCTCTCCTGCCCATGAGAATTCATCCATTTTAGTTTGCAAAGCATAATCCACATCACCGGGTTGAGTAATATAATATGCCCCCGGCAGTACCATTTTTTTGTTATAGATTATCTCCCTGCTCATCATCTGAAACAAGAATGAAAACCGGTTGAGATCGGTGGGATGTTTCGCCACCGGGACCTGCAAATACAGGGATTTATCCTTATATTTTTCAACAACCCTCGAAACTGTCTTTACATTGTTCACAGAAGGCTTTTGTCCATTTAATTCCTTTTCTACCGGAAGCACTCTTATAAACAAAGCAAAAAAGAAAGCTGCAATTACGGTACTCAATAATACATGCCTGGGAAACTTAAATCCAAGATAAAATGTATGGGAGAATAAAATAAAAAATATTGAGGTTTTCAGGTATGGATTGTTTATGGTACCTCCATGCATGAATAAAAAAACCATTGACCCTACAGAAAGCAGAAATAAGAGGATATTCAGCATTACTTTATAAATGCGGGTTAATATCAGCGAACGGTTGAGCAAAGCCAGTTTAACTGCACGAAAAACCATGGGAAAAACAAAAGGGCCCAAAATTATTAAGGAACCTCCATTATATTCAAAGCCTAAATATAGTACAAGGGTAAGGATGATGATAAGAATCGCGGAAAATTTTAAATGTTTGTTATTTATCAATTGTTTTCTGATGTGTGGTATAAATAAAAAAGGAACAAAAACAATCCAGGGCAGCATCGATAGAAAGAACGCTTTAAAGAATTCCAGAGAATTTTTAAACACATCTATCCATGAGGATTGAACAATATATCCGGGTAAAGTGTGGGCAAGTTGATGACTTAAAACCGATGTTAAATAACCCGGCTTTATGTGCTCCATAAAAAAAGCGTAACCTACAATAATGGCCGAAATATATAATAGGGCAAGCAGGTTTGCTAATGACATCAGCAGGTGTGTTTTTTTATGGTATACCAAAAAAGCAATAAGGACCACCAATCCCAGGGTAGCCCATACAATTCCCTGCAACAAGTAAAACAAAAATACTATTGTATATAAAAGTATCAGGTAAGGAAGCTGGGAATCTTTTTTAATCAGTTTTTCCAGCAACAGAATATGTGTTACAAACAACAATGAGCAAAGCACTGCTGGAGACCCCCATAAACCAAACGAAAAAACCACCGGAAGGGTGGAAAGGCTTGCCAGGGCTACCAATAAGGCTGTGTGAATACCCAAAAAGCGTTTATGATAGAAAAACACCAGCACCCCAAAAAGCAGGCAATACAGAACTAGCATTGCACGTAAAACGATGAGGCTGGAATTACCAAATAAAAGATAAATACCGGCAAGCAGCCAGGCATATAACGGACTAACCGTTTGCAATTCTCCATGAAGTGTGGGTGCGAGAAAATTTCCGGTTTTGTACATTTCAAATGCCAGCAGGCCTTGAAAAGCTTCTCTGTTCATCAAAGGCACCCATGCGGCCATTAACATTAAAAATATCAAAAGCCCCAGGAAGAAAATCATTTGCCACCCCCATGATAGTGGGAAATATTGAAATGCTTTGTTTTTTTGCTTTTTTATCCGGTTCATGACTTATTTGAGCTGTACAACCGCAATTTACTATTAATTTTCCGTTAAAAGAAAAGCCAATCTCATCCAAACACCCATTTGAATACAGGGTAAATTACCGACCAAACCGAAGCACTGACATAAAAACGGTAATTATGCTCAAGATGAATTCATAAGCTTCAATATCGCTATAAATTCTTTACTTTCTGCATTTGGATTGACATCAGGATGGAATTTTTCTGCAAGCTTCCGGTAAGCCTTTTTTATCTGGTCTTTGCTGGCATGCAAAGGTAAATCCAGGATTGTATAATAATCCTGGATTTTCATCTTTGTATGGATTGAAGGCTACCAGACATGGTGAACATGTCCGTAAATGTATTTGCGATAAATATCAATTACTTTTTCATGCTGTTCCGGAGTTATATCAGGCAGATCCTCAACACTTAAGTTACTCTTGAGTTGTTCAACTTTTGAAGCCCCCGGAATGACGCAACTAACCTCCTTGAATTGTAGAATCCACTTTAAGGCCCATGGCGCAAGCTCATCTGTGCCAAAAGCTTTTTTAAGCTCATCCACAGCGTCAACACCAATATTGTATGGAACACCCGAAAAGGTTTCTCCTTTATCGAATGCCATGCCATGCCGGTTGAAAAACCTGTGATCGTGTTTTCCAAAACTTGTGTCTTTTGTAAATTTTCCGGTGAGTAATCCACTGGCAAGAGGTACCCGCACAATAATTCCCACATCTTTTTTCGCGGCCTGTTCGAAAAAAAGTGCTGCCGGGCGATGCCGGAACATATTAAAAATAATCTGAACTGTAGTAACATTCTGATATTCAATGGCTTTTAACCCTTCTTCTACTTTCTCTACACTTACTCCGAGATTCAGAATTTTGCCTTCATCTTTCAATTTATCAAACATCTCAAAAATCTCCGGCCGGTAATACACTTCTGTTGGAGGGCAATGCAACTGAACCAAATCAAGGGTTTCAAGCTGCATATTCTGCAGGCTTTCCTCAACAAATTTCCGGAGCACTTCGGGGGTATAATTTTTGTTTATATGCGGATTAATCCTTCTGCCGCATTTCGTGGCCACATAAATGCGTTCATTGCGTTTCTTCAGGACTCTGCCTATGGCTGCTTCACTTAACCGATCACCATACACATCGGCAGTATCAATGAAATTAATTCCTGCATCAATGGCTTCATTTAAAATAGTCTCTGCGTTTTGGTCATCAAATTCAGTACCCCATTTACCTCCAAGCTGCCAGGTGCCAAGGGAAATTTCAGAAATCTCAAATCCGGTTTTGCCTAATATACGGTATTTCATAGTTCATAAATTGATTAAAACAGTTGATGTACTTCTTTTTTAATTTGTTCAATAGCAATTGCAGTAGGTGATTTTGTTTCATTCATTATGGTTTCAAGGATTATCTGACTGAGTTTCAATGCCGGTTCTTTCGATCCAACCTTACCGGCACTGGTATTTATGATCTGAATCAGGTTCTCCTTGGCTTTTTTTATGACAGCCCATGACTTTGAAGAAAGATAAATTTGTTGCGAAATGTTGTGCTCGTATTCAGCCCTTATCGTGCGCAGCAATTCACGTTGCAAATCATGGGCATTCATTCCTGATTTATTTACCCGCATGAGCATCGATTCCGGGGAAATCCGTTCAAGAAACAAAATAACCCTTTCATAAGCCTGAAGACGCAATGGTGTGATTATATCCCGGTTTTTTAAAACCAGATTGGTTTGAATTTTTTTGTTCTCGGAATCGATAAAACGGTTAATAATATAAACAGCCGTAATAAGAACAATTATCGAAGGTAAGGTATATTTTAAAATTTCAAGTATTTCCATGAGGATGTATCATTGTTTTATTAACAAATTACTACAATAATAACGAATTTATAATTAATTGAAGTATTTTTGTTTGCATAAATACGAAGTTAAATCATTAATTAATAGATAAATATACATGGAAAATCTTTCGCAACGTTTAAAAAGCCTTTCTCCATCAGCTACAATGGCTATGAATCAGAGAAGCCGTGATTTGCAGGCCAAAGGTGTTGATGTTATTAACCTTAGTGTTGGTGAACCTGATTTTAACACACCCGACAATATCAAAGCTGCAGCGAAAAAAGCCATTGATGATAACTATTCGTTTTACCCGCCTGCACCAGGTTTCCCGGCCCTGAGAAAAGCCATTGCCGATAAATTTAAAAGAGAAAATAACCTTGACTATAAACCGGAACAAATCGTAGTATCAACCGGTGCGAAAAATTCACTTGCAAATGCCATCCTTTCCCTTATTGACAAAGGCGATGAAGTAATTGTACCGGCACCATATTGGGTTACCTATGTTGAGCTGGTCAAAGTGGCTGAGGGAAAAAATATTATTATCAATGCAACACTTGAAAATGATTTTAAAGTAACCGCCAGACAGATTGAAGCCGCTATCACCCCAAAAACAAAAGCTATTCTGCTTTGTTCACCTTCAAATCCCACCGGTGCCGTATATAGCAAAGATGAACTTGAAGCCATCGCAAAAGTGGTTGAAAAACACGAAAATATCTTTGTTATTGCTGATGAGATTTACGAACATATAAATTTCACAGGAACACATACGTCCATTGCCGAATTTAGCGCCATAAAAGACCGGGTAGTAGTAATTAATGGTGTATCAAAAGCATACGCTATGACCGGATGGCGTATTGGTTATATGGCCGCTGCCGAATGGATTGCAAAAGCCTGCACCAAATTGCAGGGACAATTTACTACCGGACCGACCACGATTGCCCAGATGGCTTCAATTGAAGCTTTAAACGGCGATCAAAGCAGCCTGAAAGAAATGAACATTGCCTTCAGGAGAAGAAAAGATTTGGTTTTAGAAAAACTGAAAGACATTCCCGGCTTAAAATATAATAATCCGGAAGGTGCTTTTTACGTGTTCCCTGATTGTAGTGCATATTTTGGTAAATCCGATGGTAAAACTACCATAAATTCATCCAATGATTTTTGTATTTACTTACTGGAAAATGCACATGTTGCCATGGTACCTGGAGATGCTTTTGGTGACCCAAATTGTTTCAGAATTTCATTTGCCACCTCTGATGAAAAACTGGTAGAAGCCATTGAACGGGTAAAAAAAGCACTAGGTAAACTACATTAAGGTCAAATCCAAAAAAAACCTGCTTACAAAGAATAAGCAGGTTTTTTTATAACCCTAAAACATTATCAAACCGACTAACCTTCAACAGTTTCTTTCTTCTCGCTTTCAGCAGTCTCTTTTAAATTTCTAAGTTCATCAAGAGAGAAAATTAAATCCATATCAAGGAGCATAATAAACTCATCATTTACCCTTGCTACGCCCTCAATAAATTCTGAGCGGTATTTATTTCCGATGCTGGGTGGTGCTCCTACCTCAGCTTCATTGATCTCAAGCACTTCCTGAACAGAATCTACCAGGGCACCCACATGGACAGATTCCCCCTCAAGGTTTACATCAAGTACCAGAATACAGGTATTGGTTGTAAATTCCGTGGGTTCCAAACCAAATTTGATTCTTGTATCAATGAGCGGCAACACCGTCCCCCTTAAATTAATAACCCCCTTCATGTACTCCGGAGCTTTGGGAACTTTGGTTATTTTTGTCATCTCAAGAATATTCAACACTTTTCCAACATTTGCTGCAAAGGTTTCCTCGCCCAGTTTGAAGGACAAAAATGAATTTAATTTTTTACCTGTTTGATTTTCCATAATGATACTTTATAATGTGCTGTTAAACAATCTTTGTTGTAAATTCTCTTAAAAATACGTGAAATAACTCCCAGGGATAGAAAAAAACGGATGATATTCATTACTTTATGGCGGTGATATAGCTCAACATACCTGGGAATAATCATGTTTAATCCTTAATGGTTAAACGATTATAATAAATAGTTCAATAAATCACTTTATACTTTCCTGCTCCGGAATACGTTTAAATAAACAATATGTCTTATAATTTCTTATCCTAAACAAAAGGATTTTTATTTATTTTCGTACCTCGAAGATTTTCCGGCTAACCTTTAAATATTTTGGCCAGAAGAAAAGGACCAATTAACATAAAAATGTAAAGTGAAAAAAAGAACACATAACATATCAAAGAAGAAGCATAAGCCGTCCCTCAAAAATATAATTCTTGCCGCTGCATTGATGCTTGCCGCTGTACTTATTTATCAGTTTATCAATGTTTACAGCAGAATATATGAAAGCAATGTTTTACTTGATAAGAATGAAAAAGCATCTGTATTCATTCCGTCAGATGCTGACTATGAGGTAGTCAAACAAATATTTACCGATTCTGAAATCCTCATTGATACAGTTTCATTCGACTGGGTTGCAAAGAAAAAGAATTATCCTTCGAATATTAATGGGGGGCACTATGTCATTAAGGGAGGATTAAACAACAATGAGTTAATAAATTTATTGAGGGGTGGATTTCAAACTCCGGTAAATGTAACATTTCACAACATCCGCACAAAAGCTGAGCTAGCCGGAACTATTGCGAATCAACTTGAAGCGGATTCTTTAGAACTCATGACTTTTATGAACGATGATGCTTTTTTAGATGGATTGGGTTTTGAAAAGCACACCATTATAGCTATGTTTATACCAAATACCTATGAATTTTACTGGAATACTTCGGCCGAAAATTTCTTTTTCAGGATGAAGGACGAATACGAAAAATTTTGGAATAGTAAACGTGAGCAACAACTTGATAACTTAAACCTGACCAAGGTCCAGGTAAGTACCCTGGCATCTATTGTTGATGAAGAAACATACATCAATGATGAACTTGATGAAATTGCCGGAGTCTATATCAACAGGCTTGAAAAGGGCATCAGGTTACAGGCTGATCCAACTGTTAGGTTTGCACTGAATAATTTTGGAATTAAACGCGTGTTACGCACACATCTCGAAATTGACTCCCCATACAATACTTATAAAATTGCCGGATTACCACCAGGCCCCATTGCCATACCATCAATAGCCGCTATAGACGGAGTACTTAATTATGCCAAGCATGATTATATCTATTTCTGTGCAAAAGCTGATTTTTCAGGACGACATGAATTCTCCAAAACCCTAAACCAGCATCTTCGTTATGCCAGAGAATACCAGCGGGCTTTAAATCGCCAGCGTATTTACAGGTAATAATACAAACCATTAATTATTGTTTCTTTAAAAAAAATATTGCGATATTTAGGCGAAAAAGAATATGCCTCATCGTTCGCATGTTGAAATTGATTGTCCGCAAAAAAGCCATTTTGAAGAACGCATTTGCGGTGATGTTTTTCTTTCAGGAAAGGTTAAGGAAGAAAACCGTGTAGTACTGGTGCTCTCGGACGGGATGGGCCATGGAGTTAAAGCCAATATCCTGGCTACACTTACAGCTACAATGGCCTTAAAATTTACTGAGGAACACAAGGCGCCTGAAAAAACCGCTGAAATTATAATGAACACACTGCCGGAATGTAGCCAGCGAAAAATAAGCTACGCTACCTTTACAGTAATTGATATAAACCTTAACGGAATAACTACCATCCTTGAATATGACAATCCAAATGCCCTTATCTTTAGGGACGGAAAACCATTCGTACCAGAATGGAACTGCATATTGCTTAATAGCGACCGTAATTCCGGTAAAGAAATCAAAGTATGTAGTTTCAGGCATCACAGGGGCGATCGCATTATATTCACTTCGGATGGAATTACACAAAGTGGACTGGGCACAAAAGAATATCCTTTTGGATGGGGTTTGGAAAATGTATCGGACTATATCGAAGGTATCCTCAAAAACAACAAGCATATCAGTGCAAGGCAACTGGCCAGCCGAATTTTGAATATTGCCAACCGAAACGATAACTATCACATGAGGGACGATGCTTCGGTTGGTTCTGTGTTTTTCCGCGAAGCCAGGAAATTATTGATATGCACCGGCCCCCCATATCATCAGGAGGATGATAAAAAGCTGGCGGCGGTGGTACGGGATTTTGACGGAAAAAAGATAGTGATGGGTGCCACTACCGGAGATATCCTATCGCGTGAACTGGGATTAAAGATCCAGGATAAATTTGATTTTCAGGATACCGAACTCCCCCCGGTTGCTTATATGGAAGGCATTGACCTAATGACCGAAGGTATCCTCACCCTGGCTAAGGTTGAAGACATCCTGCGCGAATACCATCCAAATACCGAACTGGGTTATGGACCGGCCGATCTTATCCTGAAAATGGTGCGTGAAAGTGACGAGATTGATATCATCATTGGCACCCGTGTTAATGTAGCACATCAGGATCCAAGTTTACCAGTTGAACTCGAAATCCGGCGTACGGTTGTAAAACGAATTGCCCAGCTTATGGAAGAAAAAATGTTGAAAGAGGTAAACATCCGGTTTATCTGATAATCTTTCTTGTACGAACAAGATACTAATATACAAACCACTGAATTACAATTTACTAAATATTTTATAAAAAAATAACTTGTACGTACAGGTTATTTTATATACCTTTGTAGCATGACTGGTAAACCTCAATATGCAAGGTTACATGAAACCATTAAAAAACAAATTCAAAAGGGATTGTTTCAGGAAGGCGATACCCTGCCTTCAGAAAATGAAATGTGCAACACCTACCAGTTGGCTCGTTCCACCGTCAGACAAGCGCTGGACGCTTTGGTGAAGGAAGGCTACATAAAAAAAATAAAAGGAAAAGGAAGCGTGGTATCCAGTCCGGTCAGAAGCCTGGGGCTACTTTCCTTCAGAGGTTTTTCTGATGTTCTGGAAAAAACACAACAACAAGTACAAACTAAATTCATAAACAAACCATACGTTACAACCTGGGATGATGACTTTTTCTTCAACCTGAGCAAACAAGAAATAGAAGCAGGTTGTGTAGCACTGGAGCGGTTAAGGTATGCTGACAAACATCCGGTAATGTGGGAATTTACCTATCTTCCGCATGCTATGTTGCCCGGGCTGACTGAAAACCCGTTTGTTAACAACTCCCTGTTTCAAACATTAAGCAGGAATTACCAGGTAGAGATCATTAATCTTGAGCAGGATTTAAAGGCTATTTCGGCCACCAGAGAAGCTGCAGAGCGCCTCGAAACGAAAAAAGGTAGTCCTATAATCCACATGTACCGCAAATACCTTACTAATCGACGTGAATTAAATATATACAGCTCATTATACTGTAATACAGAAATATATGCACTGGCAAATCATATATCATAATTGATTAACAATTAAACATTTAATACAATGAGTAAAGTAAAAGCATTAGCAAAAATGATCGACCATTCCATTCTTCATCCTACATTCACGGATAAAGATTTGGAAGACGGATGTAAACTGGCAGTAGAGTACGATGTTGCTTCGGTTTGTGTGAAACCTTATGCTGTAAAAGCGGCGGCAGATCTTCTGAAAGAAAGCAATGTTAAAGTTGGCTGTGTTATTGGTTTTCCGCATGGAAACAGCGCCATTGAAGTAAAAGTTTTCGAAACCGAATTAGCTGTAAAAGATGGTGCCACTGAAATTGATATGGTCGTTAACAATGGTAAAGTATTGCAGGACAGTTGGGATTATGTTGAAGAAGAGATTAAGGCCGTAACAGATGCCTGCCACAAGGGAGGAGCTATTGTAAAAGTTATTTTCGAGACTGATTTTCTTCCCAGCGACGACTATATTATAAAGCTATGTGAAATCTGCACAAAAGTCAATGCTGATTATGTAAAAACCTCAAGTGGGTTTGGGTTTGTAAAACAGGCAAATGGCGATTATAATTATACCGGTGCAACCATTGCACACCTGAACCTGATGAAAGCCAGCAGTGGCCCGAATGTAAAAGTAAAAGCTGCCGGGGGCATCCGTACGCTTGATCAACTGATTGAGGTTCAAAAAACCGGAGCAACACGGTGCGGCGCCACTGCTACAGAAGCAATTCTTAATGAAGCTGAGGTGCGATTTGGAAATGAATAGGGTGAAATGACCCGAAATTTCAGAAGGGGCAATTCCTTATACAAGATAATGGATTGAAAATAAATGCATACTTGTTGGAGTTGTCCTGTTGTTTTTTTTTATTAAATAACATTTACCTCCATCTCGAGGTCGATATCAAATGTTTTTGACACGGATTTTTGTATGGATTCCGCAAGTTTCAGAATTTCAAAACCGGTAGCTTTACCGTAATTTACAAGTACCAGCGGTTGATTTTGGTGGACACCAGCATCACCTTTGGTATAACCTTTCCACCCACACCGGTCAATCAAAAAAGCAGCCGGAATTTTTATGCGATCACCCACCGGAAATCCAGGAATATCAGGATATTTTTTTCTGAGAGAATCGTATCTATCTGATGATATTTCAGGGTTTTTAAAAAAACTTCCGGCATTACCCAATTTTTCAGGATCAGGAAGTTTTGAATTCCGGATATTAATTACGGCCTGCCGGATATTTCCCAGCGCATTGCTTCCAATGCTTTGTATTTCATCTGCCAGATTTCCATAACCAATATTCGGAGTAAGATTTTTATGCAGCCTGTAAACCACGGATGTGATAACAAACCTGCCTTTTTGAGCGTACTTAAAAATGCTGGAACGGTAACCAAACCCGCAATCGTTATTTGACAGCCCATATTTTTTGCCGGTATTAATTTCCAAAACATGTACCTTCTCAATAACCTGCCCGGCTTCAACCCCATACGCACCAATATTCTGAATGGGTGAGGCACCCACATGGCCTGGGATTAAAGAAAGGTTTTCCAATCCAGCCCAGCCTTTCTCTACGGTATAAGCTACAAAATCGTCCCAATCTTCTCCAGCACCAGCTTCCACCAACACATGTTCTGCAGTTTCCTGAATAACGCTTATCCCGGTTATCTCCGGAAAAATAACCAACCCATCAAAATCATTAACAAACAACACATTACTCCCACCACCAAGAATCAGATAGTTGTTTTTTTTTACCTCACTTGTTTGAAGCGTTTCTATTAATTCATCAGGGGTATCAATAAAGACTGCCTTACGGGCCTGGATATTGATATGAAAGGTATTATAAGGTTTTAATGAAATATTTTCGAGTATTGTCATTGCTTTGATTTATGGCGTAAAAGTAAAAATAAATCTGTTAAATTAGCCCCTCACAATGGAAGGATAACCGTGAGAATTGTACTGACTATAACAAATGATTTTGTCACTGACCAGCGAATCAACAGGATAGCAGGCAGCCTGACAGAGATGGGGCATCAGGTAAGGGTTTTTGGACGTAAAACGCATGCCGGTAAAATGCCGAAACCGGAAAATATGAAAGTTACGCTTTTTGATTTACCTGTTAAGAAAGGATGGACATTTTATGCTTTATTTAACCTTCGTCTTTTTTTTGAATTACTCAACGTACGGTTTGATGTGGTTGTGGCCAATGATTTGGACACCCTGCCTGCGACTTTCCTTGCTGCACGGTTGAAAAGAAAAAAGATAGTATACGACAGCCATGAATATTTTACCGAACTACCGGAATTGCGCTACAGGAGGTTCACCAGAAAAGTATGGTTGTTTTTCGAAAAAAAAATGGTACCGAAAGTAGACAGGGCGTATACAGTTTGTGGCTCCATTGCCAGCGAATATAAAGAAAAATACAACATACCTTTCGAGGTGGTAAGGAATGTACCCATTCGTAATACCAAAGACATACCTCCACCTAAACAATATTTCATTTGGCCGCCTAACCACGTTATTTTATACCAGGGAGCAGTAAATATGGGCCGGGGACTGGAACTGGCTATTCAAACCATGGCTTATTTAGACAATACAACGTTAATAATTCTGGGTAGCGGCACCATTATTGAAGAGTTAAAACAACTGGTGAATGATCTGGATATGCAGAATAAAGTCATTTTGCCAGGACGGATTGATAAGTCCTACCTGAAATACTACACCCGCAAAGCAGACCTGGGAATATCACTTGAAGAAGATATGGGGCTTAGTTATCGTTATGCGTTGCCAAACAAACTATTCGATTATATTCAGGCTGAAATCCCGGTACTTGTCTCCGACCTGCCTGAAATGAAAAAGATCATTAAAACCTACCAGGTCGGTGAGGTGCTTATCGGGAGACAACCGGAAAACCTCGCAAAAGTATTTAAAGAAATGTTATTTGACAAAGAAAAAAGAGCCGTTTGGAAAACAAACCTGGGTAAAGCAGCTAAGCAACTTTGTTGGGAGAATGAAGCTCAAAAACTGGAAGCAATTTTCGATTTTAAAACATGACCAAAATATGAAATTTATTGTGTTCGTCATTTTGAAAATAAGTAACTTGCATCATTAACTAATACATGAATCAAATGCAAGAATCATTTCCTGAATTAACCATAGAAATATTTCGTATCATTGAAAAATGGGAAACTAAATTAATAGCATTGCCTGATAATCAGATTACTGAAAACAGGAACAGCCAGAACCGGAATATCAAGCAAATACTTGGACATCTTATCGATTCGGCAAGCAACAACCATCAGCGCATTGTGAGGCTGCAGTATACCCATATCTTAAACTTTCCGGATTATCAGAAACAAAACGATAAATGGATTGCCATCCAGGATTATGAAAATGAGAACTGGGAAAATCTGGTGAGTTTTTGGAAGTATTATAACCTGCACATGATCCACATTATCCGGAATGTATCAGACAAAATGCTCGATCATACCTGGACAGATGGTGAAGGAAATCATGTTACGTTACGTGAAATAATAAAAGGCTATCTTGAGCATTTGAAGTTGCACATGAAAGAAATACAGGAATTAATTAAATAACCCGGGCATTGGTATCCTAACCGATTAATACCGGTTCTTTTTCGATAATCAGTTTCTCAGGAACAGCATCAACAAACATATTCTTCTCAAGGGTTTTACCGTTCATTTTAATGCGTACCGGTACAAAATGTTCACTATATCCCTGGGCATAACCATCACTTTTTCTAATCTTCTCGATAAGTACCCGCTGCTGTGTCCCAATAAATAATTCTCTGTAAGATTGTTTCATTTCTTCCACCAAATCACGGACACGTTCACTGCGGCTTGTCTTTATTTTCTCCGGTATCTGACCGGGCATTCGTGCAGCACGGGTCCCCTGCCTCACGGAGTATTTAAAGGTATGCACATGGCTGAATTTCATCTCCCGGATAAAATCCATGGTTTGTTGAAACTCTGCTTCTGTTTCTCCGGGAAATCCAACAATAACATCGGTAGTGAAATTAAAATCCGGCCGGTTTTTACGGATGCTGTTTACGATGTTACGGAATATGCTGATATCATACATCCGCCTCATCTGCAGCAGTACCTTGTCGGATCCGCTTTGAAGGCAAAGGTGTAAATGCGGACATAGCCTGGGATGATTTACCAACTCAAAAAATCGCTCGCCAAATCCATCCGGCTCTATGGAAGAAATGCGTACGCGGAAATCTCCGGGCATGTTTAATATTTGTTCGAGAAGGGATTCAAAATTTGTGCCTTCAAAATCATATCGCCCGATATTAACACCTGTAATCACCAGTTCTTTAGCGCCGGCATCCACAACTTTTCTGACGTTTTCCAACACATCATCCACAGGCCGGCTGATGGCACGTCCACGCACACGTGGAATGATACAAAAAGTACAAAAATTATCGCAGCCATCCTGAATTTTGATGTGGCTGCGGGTGTGAAAACCTTTATCGGCTATAGAAAAATTAAATTTATCATTGGCAAACTCACCGGGCTGAATGATTTCGCCACGGTAATGGGCTTCAATCAATGAAAATACTGAGGATTTTTGTTCGTTTTGGACCACATAAGAAATGTCACTTCTGTTCTCCAGGGCCTCCCGCTGGGCATTGGCCATGCAGCCTGTCACCACTACGAGGGGTTTTTCTCCCTTCCGCCCGGCCTGACTGATAATGTTACGGGATTTATGATCACTTTGATTAGTAACCGTGCAGGTATTTATGATGTATACATCAGCCTCATCATTAAAATCAACAATTTTATAATTACCCTCAGTAAACTGAGTGGCAAGGGCATCCGTTTCATATTGGTTCAAACGGCATCCAAGTGTTTTAAAAGCTACTTTTTTCTGCATCATTTATGATTAAACAGATTGGGGCTGAAACACATCAACCATGGTACCTTCAGTGGCAAATTCCGTTACACTATCTATTTTCACATCAACAAACTGGCCAATTATCCCTGCTTCATCGCCTTTAAAGCGGACAATCAGTTTTCCCTCGGTAAGCCCTGAAAGAAATTCTTTATTCCTGTCCGTGCCAGTTACAAGTACCCGCATTGTTTTACCAATCAACGACTCATTGTATGTTTTTGTATGTTTTGTCAATTCGTCGGTTAAAATATGCAACCGCTCTTTTTTCACAGGATGGGGTACATCGTCTTCCCATCGTGAAGCACGTGCTCCCGGACGTGGTGAATAGCGGGCTATATAGGCCATGTTAAATTTAAACTCTTCCATGGCTTTGCGGGTATTTTCGAATTGTTCATCGGTTTCCCCTGTAAAACCCACAATGATATCGGTAAAAATTGTCGCTTCGGGAATCAATCTGCGAATCGTATGAATGATCCTGCGGTAATCCTCCAGGGAATGTTTCCTGTTCATCCGGATTAACACCTTGTCATCCCCGGATTGCAAAGGCAGGTGAACCTGTTTTGCCAGACAGGGGAATTGCGCAATCACCTCAATGACATTATCGGTCATATCCCAAGGATGGGGCGAGGTAAAATACACCCAGAATTCTTTCCCTGACGCATTCCCCAATTCACCAATCTTCCGCAGGAGTTCGGGAAACGGGATTTCTTCACCATGCTTATCCAACCCGTAAGAATTTACGTTCTGGCCTAACAGTGTAATGGATTTAAAACCACGGTCCACCAAAGATTGCACTTCTTCTAAAATTTCATTGGATGGACGCGATACCTCCCTGCCCCGTGTATAAGGTACGGCACAAAAGGTGCAAAATTTATCACATCCGTTCTGAATAGGTACAAAAGCTTCAAAGGAAGAATTGTACGAGGGCTCCACATGCCAGAAATCGCGCATATAGCTGCCGGTATTCTGATTTTCACCCCGTTCACCGTCAAGGGTAAGAGTGGCTGCATTGAATTTAATATTTCCCGGGGCCACAATCCCTGTTTCTTCTCCGGTTTTTTCTGGTGAGCGGCCTGCAAGGGGTGTAACCACCCCATATTGTGCAATCACATCCGGAAGCTGGTTTAACTCGCTCATCGGAAAAATGATATCAAAAAGTTTTAAAAACTTTTCCTTATCGGCCGGAAGCACACAACCTGAAATAAAGGTAACCAGGTTTTTTTTGTTTTTCCAGTTGTTCCATTTATGGATTTTAGAGTATACTTTGTCAATCGCCTTTTGCCTTACAGAGCAGGCCAGTACGCCTAAAACATTCGCTTCATCTTCATTGTCAGTCCACTGAAACCCCATGGAATCGAGCACGGTATTCAGGCGCTCGCCATCGGATTTATTCATCTGGCAACCCAGTATAACTACGTGATACTTCATTAATAATCTCCCTCATTGAGGCTTGCACCTCATTTCAACTAAATCAGACAAAACGGTGCAAAATTAATGATTTTTATTCCGAAAACGCTAAAAATCAACTTAGAAATAAACTTCAGTATGAATTTGTGCCGTTGGGAATCCTTGCTGGTTCAGAATATCATAAGCATCATATATCATATTGCAGTTCCCACAAAGATAAATATGGGCATCCAAATCCACTGGATTTTCCTTCAGGTAACTCGTCACGCGTCCGTGGTAATTTCCACCTTTTTCACCTGATACACAGGCTACATAGCAGGAAGGATTATAGTTTGATTTTTCATACTGCTCTTCCGCATATCGGATTCCATGCAGCAAAGTATAATCAAGATCCTGATACGATCGGATATAACTCCGGAAGGGTGAGATACCTGTACCAGAAGCAATCAACACCACCTTTTTATGCTGTCGTATGCTGTCATCCAGATTGAAAAAACCAAAGGGACCGTCAATTTTCACCTTTTCACCCGGCTTTAAATCCTTTAATTGCCTGGAAACAATACCGGAATCTATTTCACGGATCAACACCTCAAGGTAAGGATCATTTTCTCCGCTGTAAATAGAATACTCGCGTGTTTCAAAATCTTCAGGATGTCCAAGCGTAATATATTGACCGGCTTTGAAAGAAAGGTTATTCTTTTCGATGCGTAAAACATAGGTTGAAGATGTCAACTCCCTTACTTCAAGCACTTTTGATTCTTTAAGTGTCACACTGTTCTCTACTAAACTCATGTTATTATTCTCCTGAAACTATTAATAATTAGGTAGGAATAACGAAGGGGGCTTTGAAAAGTTCAACATTGCAAACACGAAAATGCTGTGACATTTCCAGAGCAACAACACAGGTAATAAAAAGAAAGCAAAAAAAAACACTCGTGTGTAACAAATGTTACAAACATTCATTCAATCATGCCTTACATTTGCTAAAGAAATAGGAAAAACAGAAAATATGAAACGAACAATAGTCCATATAGATGAAGAAAAATGCAACGGATGTGGCGTATGTGTTCCAAACTGCCACGAAGGTGCATTACAAATGATAGACGGCAAGGCACGCTTAATCAGTGACCTGATGTGTGACGGTCTGGGCGCATGTATTGGCCACTGCCCTGAAGGGGCCATCACCATGGAGGAGCGTGAAGCCCGGCCATATGATGAGATAGCCGTTATGAAAGAAATGGTGAATAAGGGTAAGAATACAGTTATCGCCCATCTGACTCACCTGAAAGAACATAATGAAATTGACTATTTTAAACAAGGGGTTCATTTTTTGCGGGATAACAGTGCAGACATCGATTTCTCCATTGATGAAGTCATCATTGGCGTTAATAATGCTGGCAAACATGAACCTGCTCATCACCACGGAGGCGGGGGATGTCCGGGATCACAATCGCATAGTTTCTCCGGTGCGGGTGCCGGTGGATTTACCATGGCCGGAACAGCAACTCCTCAACCTTCTTCCCTGACTCACTGGCCGGTGCAAATGCACCTGATTAATCCGGCTGCCGGGCATTTCAGAGGAGCTGATTTTGTTTTAGCAGCTGACTGTGTTGCTTTCAGCGTGGGTGATTTCCATAGCAAATTCCTTAAGGGTAAAACACTTGGTATAGCCTGTCCAAAACTGGATCAGGGAACCGGGATTTACATCGAAAAAATCAAAACCCTGATTGACGATGCAAAAATTAACACCCTTACCCTAATGATCATGGAAGTTCCCTGCTGTGGCGGACTGGTGCAGATAGCCAAAATGGCACTTCAACAAGCACAGCGCAACATCCCGGTTAAAATGATAAAGGTAAGTGTGCAGGGGGAGATTTTGATGGATGAGTGGGTTTAAATTAACGGGCCGAATATTTACCACTGAAGGTTCGCTGAGAAAAAACTAATAACAAACGGCAAATAACAAATAAATAATAATGATCATTATGAAAAACACAAATGCCCTTCTACTTTCTTATAAACAGAATTAAAAACGTTTGGGTCATTGAAATTTGCATGTTGGGTTTTAATTGTAATTTATTATTTGTGATTTGATATTTAAATATTCGGACTTCGATCTCCGGTCTTCAGACCAATTCAAAGAAATATTATAAACAATAAAATAAAGAAATTATGTTTTGTTTTCAATGTCAGGAAGCTGCAAAAGGCACTGGTTGTACAATAGCCGGTGTATGTGGCAAATCAAATGAAGTATCCAATTTACAGGATCTGCTTGTGTATACAACCAAAGGCGTCAGTGCTGTTTACTATCCATTGCAGCAACAGGGATTTCATTCATCCAAAGCTGAAAAATACCTGTTGGAATCACTTTTCA
>CAZZBU010000044.1:1621-5614 GCA_964652315.1 uncultured Bacteroidales bacterium | reverse complement strand
CAACAGGGATTTCATTCATCCAAAGCTGAAAAATACCTGTTGGAATCACTTTTCATCACCATTACCAATGCTAATTTTGATGACAAAGCCATCCTGAAAAAAATAAAAAAAGGATTGGCTTTAAGGGACGAATTTGTAACCACAGCCCGCTCCAAAGATATCTGCTTTCCGGATCATGATGCGCTTTACTGGAATGCAAATAGCGAAAAAGGTTTTGAAGCAAAAGCTGCCATGGTAGGTATCCTTGAATGTGAAAACGAAGATATCCGTTCCCTGCGTGAATTAATCACTTATGGCTTAAAAGGAATGGCTGCTTATGCCAAACACGCGTTGAACCTGGGGTATGAGGATAAAGAAATCCCAACTTTTATTGCCAAAGCATTGACAGCCACACTGGATGATAACAAATCGGCCGATGACCTACTGGGACTGGTACTGGAATGTGGTGAAAAAGGAGTAAGCACTATGGCTTTGCTGGATAAAGCAAATACTGAAACTTATGGAAATCCGGAAATAACGGAAGTCAACATTGGTGTGCGTAATAATCCGGGTATTCTCATCAGCGGGCACGATCTGAAGGATCTAAAGGAATTACTTGATCAGACCAGAGGAACAGGCGTGGATGTTTACACTCACAGTGAAATGTTACCTGCCCATTACTACCCGGTGTTTAAGCAATATGACAACTTTGCCGGGAACTACGGAAATGCCTGGTGGGAACAAAAGAAAGAATTTGAATCATTTAATGGCCCCATTCTTTTTACTACCAACTGCCTTGTGCCCCCCACAAAAAAATCGGGTTATGCTGACAGGGTATTCACCACCGGAGAGGCCGGCTTCCCAGGATTTCCCCACATTGAAGATGCCCCGGAAGGCGAGCAAAAGGACTTTAGCCAGATTATCGAGATGGCTAAAAATTGCCAGGCTCCCATTGAAATTGAAAAAGGTACCATCACCGGTGGATTTGCGCATAATCAGGTGCTTCAATTGGCAGACAAAGTGGTTGATGCAGTAAAAACCGGTGCTATCCGAAAATTCTTTGTCATGGCCGGTTGTGATGGCCGCATGAAAGACCGTGATTATTACACCCAGTTTGCAGCTAAACTGCCCAAAGACACAGTAATTCTCACCGCAGGTTGTGCCAAATACCGGTACAATAAATTGCCATTGGGCCATATCGGGGGAATCCCACGCGTATTGGATGCCGGCCAGTGTAACGACTCCTATTCGCTGGCAGTCACAGCCCTCAAACTTAAAGAAGTATTTGAGTTGAATGACATCAACGATCTGCCCATTGCCTATAATATTGCATGGTATGAGCAAAAAGCTGTGATAGTATTGCTGGCTTTATTATATTTGGGTGTGAAAAATATTCATCTTGGACCATCGCTGCCCGCATTTCTTTCACCAAACGTGGTTAAAATCTTAGTTGAAAAATTTGGAATAGCCGGGATCAATACGGTTGACAAGGATATGGCTTTGTTTTTAGATGCAGAAAAAACAGAAAAATAAACTTTTAGCCATGAAATATGGTTAGGGAATAAAGATCGGAGTCAGAAGTCAGAAAATAGTATTTGGCTTCGGGCTTCGGATTAGTAGTTTTCAGCTCCGGGATGCGAACTTTGAACTAATAAAACGCTACATACATGAAGAAACTAATTCAAAACCTTAAACCGCCACAAAAATGGAAGACTTTGATTTTTATCCTTAGCGGGATTTTCATTGGACTGATAGTGTACATCTTTTACATCTCAAAAGCCCACTCCTACCTTTCAGATGATCCAAAGACCTGTGTGAACTGCCATATAATGGCCCCGCAATATGCAACATGGAATCACAGTGCGCACAGGGAGGTAACTAATTGCAATGAATGCCATGTACCCCATGATAATATTGTAAACCATTATTATTTCAAAGCCAAAGACGGCCTTCGACATGCCACCATATTTACCCTACGAACTGAGCCACAAGTAATTAAAATGCATGAACCGGGCCAACGGGTAGTGCAGCAAAACTGTGTACGTTGCCATACCGACTTGCTCACCGATGCCAGGATGCTTCAAAAAACAGATCATTTTCATGAATTCAGAAAAGACCGTCAATGTTGGGATTGTCACCGTCATGTCCCACATGGCAGGGTCAGTAGCCTTTCAAGTGTTCCCTTTGCCAGGGTACCTCTGCCCGAAAGTCCGGTACCGGGGTGGCTTAAAGATGCTTTAGAAGAAGAAAATAACGATTAAATTATAACCTATGAACTCGAACAAAGAAAAACTAACAGACAGAAAATGGTTCAGATGGACCATGCTTGTGGCTACTATCGTAGTAGTATTTTTATTGGGATTATTGGCTTCCGCCATTCTCGAACGAAGAGCAGAGGCTGTTTTTGCTTATACACCACAAGTGGATCACGGGCAGTACGAACCCCGTAATGAAGTTTGGGGAGAAAACTTTCCCCGACAGTATCAGTCCTATATTAAAACTGCCGACACCACTTTTAGCAGTAAATATAATGGTGCAGTTATGATTGATATGCTTGAACGGCATCCTGAGATGGTTGTCCTGTGGGCCGGTTATGGGTTCTCAAAGGATTACACCCAGGGACGCGGACATTATCATGCCATTAAAGATACCCGCGAAACCCTCCGTACCGGCGCTCCCATTGGAGATAAGAAGAGCCCTATGCCCAACACTTGCTGGACCTGCAAAAGTACAGATGTGCCACGCATGATGCAGGAAATTGGTGTTGCCGAATTTTATGAAGGCACCTGGGAGGAAATGGGCCACCAGATGATCAATCCCATTGGCTGTGCCGATTGCCACGATGCTAATACCATGAAACTTCGGGTTACACGGCCGGCATTGATTGAAGCCTTTGAACGACGCGGAAAAGACATCACTCAGGCATCACATCAGGAGATGCGTACCCTGGTATGCGCCCAATGTCATGTTGAATACTATTTCAACAATGAAAAAGTGGATGGTGTGCAATACCTGACGTTTCCCTGGGATAATGGATTTACTGCCGATGCCATGGAAGAATATTATGACAATATGGATTTCAGTGACTGGACACACCAGCTTAGCCGGGCCCCCATGCTTAAAGCACAGCACCCGGGATACGAAACTTACATAACCGGTATTCATGCCAAACGAGGAGTATCATGTGCTGATTGCCACATGCCTTATAAATCAGAAGGTGGTATAAAATATACGGATCACCACATTCAGAGCCCGCTGAATAACGTGGCCAACTCATGCCAGGTATGCCACAGGGAAGAAACAGCCAGCCTTATCCAGGATGTGTATGACAGGCAGGATAAAGTAATTGAAAACCGCAACAGGCTTGAAGAATTACTCGTTAGGGCACATGTTGAGGCAAAAACAGCATGGGATCATGGAGCTACGCAAGAAATGATGCAAGATGTTTTGATGGACATTCGTCATGCGCAGTGGCGCTGGGATTATGCAGCTGCTGCACACGGTGCTTCGTTTCATAGCCCGGTGGAAATCTCGCGGGTTGTTGGACAGGGGCTTGTTATTGCACAGGAAGCAAGGGTAAAACTCGTACGCATTTTATCGGAGCTGGGTCATAATGAACCGGTACCTTACCCCGACATAGAGACAAAGGCAAAAGCACAAGCCTATATCGGACTGGATATGGAAGAACTTCGCAAGGAAAAACATGAATTCCTGGAAACCGTAGTACCAAAATGGGAAGAACAGGCAGAAGCCCGGGAAGCTACGTATAAGGTATCGGATTTATCAGAATAACCATATTATTTCAAGCAGGGACAACAATAAGAAAACTTTTCTACCCTTGCAATAAATAATCATATTCTTTGCGCCTTTGCGAGAGAAAAACTGGCACGCAGAGGCGCGGAGACGCTAAGAAGAAAACACGTAATACCCCCTGCCTGGGTAAACACATTCTTTGCGCCTTTGCGGCTTGGCGAGAGCATAAATTATCACGCAGAGGCGCGGAGACGCTAAGAA
>CAZZBU010000044.1:0-1521 GCA_964652315.1 uncultured Bacteroidales bacterium | reverse complement strand
GCGGCTTGGCGAGAGCATAAATTATCACGCAGAGGCGCGGAGACGCTAAGAAGAAAACACGTAATACCCCCTGCCTGGGTAAACACATTCTTTGCGCCTTTGCGGCTTTGCGAGAGATAAAATCAACTTCCTTACTGATTTAACCTACTATTCCAAAAACCCCACCAACGGCCCAATAAACCTTTCAAAAGCCTCGATGTGTGGCAGGTGACCAATGCCTTCCAATTCCACCAGTGTGGCATCCGGTATCCTTTCGGCTGTAATTTCTCCCAACTCATCATACAGCCCCATGGTTTGGCGTACCTCCTCACTTACCAGTCCTTTACCAAGAGCAGTGCGATCGCGGGTACCGATTATCAGCAACACCGGCATTTGCAATTCCTTAAATTCATACACCACAGGTTGCGTGAAAATCATATCATACGTCAGGGCAGCATTCCAGGCAATACGCTCATAGTCGGAGTTTAGGGTCCAACCGGCCAGAATGTTTACCCAGGCGTCATATTCAGGTTTCCACTGGCCATCATAATAACTCTCAAGTTGATAAGCCTTGATTTTTTCATAGGTTTTATTCAATTCCCGCTCATACCACCAGTCGATGGATTTATAAGGCACTTTTAGTTTCCAGTCTTCCAGTCCGATAGGGTTAGCCAAAATAAGTTTTTCTGTGGCCTCAGGATACATTAGTGCAAAGCGGGTGGCCAGCATCCCTCCCATGGAATGGCCAAGCAAAAAGGTCTTTTCAACGCCAATGCTGTCAAGCAACTGCCTGGTATTGCATGCTAACTGATGATAAGAGTACTGAAAATGATGTGGTTTGGATGATTTACCAAAACCTATCTGATCAGGCATAACCACCCGGTAGCCTTCATGGGTCAGGGCCCTGGCTGTCTTTTCCCAATAGGCCCCATTAAAGTTTTTACCATGAAACAACATGATGGTTTTCCCGTTCGGGTCATCCGGCTTAACATCCATATAGGCCATTTGGTAGGCATTCCCCTGTATAGAAAGCGTTATGCGCTCCACAGGAAAGGGATATTCATAGTTTCTCAGGTTGATGTCCAATAATCGGACATCCTGCTGTGGCATAGCTGGAAGCGAAAAAAACATCGCCGCCATTAAAACCAATCCTGATTTTTTATATTGTATCATTTTATCCATATACATTCTCATATCTTCTGAAATAAATGTTCTTATCTGATAACTGGATAAGTTGGGTGAATGTTTATTGTTTTTTGAATAAATCTGTTATTGTAAGATACAGGGGGCAACCAAGTTAAAGTCATGGGCCATTTTGACCAATAAAGCTACGCATCTGACAACCCTGGCTATCTTTGTTATTTATCACCGAACTTCACTTATAGGAAAAACATTGAGGCCCACCCAGGATAATTTCATGTATTTATACATACCCTTTGCGGCTTAGCGCCTTTCCTATAAGAAGATATGTCACGCAGAGACGCGGAGACGCTAAGAAGAAAACACGTAATACCTCTTGCCTGGGTAAACATATTCTTTGCG
>CAZZBU010000043.1:25960-27264 GCA_964652315.1 uncultured Bacteroidales bacterium | reverse complement strand
CCTGTGTTTTTATTGTTTATGACAGGATGTGGAACTTCTAAAACCGGTGAACCTTCCCGGGAAAAATATACCTGGAAAAATGTACAGATTGTGGGTGGTGGTTTTGTGGATGGAGTTGTGTTTCATCCCAATGAGGAAAACCTGGTATATGCCCGCACGGATATGGGTGGAGCTTACCGTCGCGAAGGCAGGGACGCCAACTGGGTGCCCCTGATGGATTGGGTGTCCTTTGATGATCGCAACCTTATGGGGGTAGAAAGCATTGCCCTTGACCCGAATAATCCGGATAAGCTTTATATGGCATGTGGTACCTATACCCGGGAAAGCTCGCCAACAGGGGAAATTCTCCGTTCAAAAGACCGCGGGGAAACCTTTGAGCGTACACCGGTGCCTTTTAAGATGGGTGGCAACGAAAACGGGCGTGGCAACGGAGAACGCATGACGGTAGATCCGAACAACAGCGATATCCTCTACCTGGGTACCCGCCATGATGGATTATGGAAAAGCACAGATGGAGCTGTCACCTGGACCAAGGTGGCGTCGTTTCCTGATGTGAGCGAAACCATGCCCGATACCATTACTGACCAGCGGTTGCAGCGGTACTGGCGTTTTGCCCTGTCAGGTAGCGGAGTAGTTGTAACTCTGTGTGATCCTGCCTCCGGAGTGCCCGGTCAGGCTAGCTCAACAGTATATGCGCTGGTTTCCTTAATGGACCGCGAGAATTTTTTCAGAAGCATGGATGGTGGTGAAACCTGGGAAGCCGTACCGGGGCATCCGCAACAATACCGCCCCAACCATGCCGTGCTGGCTAAAAATGGCATGATGTATATTTCTTATGGGGATAACCCCGGTCCCTGGCGCATGCGCAACGGGGGTGTATGGGCATTTAACAGCAAAACCGGTGAGTGGAAGGACATCACCCCTGAAAAACCCATCCCGGGCAATGACAATCATGCCATGGGGTATGCTTCGGTAGCCGTGGATCCGCAACACCCGGATACCATTGTAGCCTGTTCCTTTTATCGTTCGGGTAATAAGGGCGGTGAAGAAATATTCGTATCTGCCGATGGTGGAAATACATGGAAGGGCGTATATGCCTCTGGTGGTACTTTCGATTACAGCAAGGCACCTTATGTAAAGCATACCGGCATCCATTGGCTATTTGATATTGAAGTTAACCCTTCCAATCCGGATCATGTCATCTTCACAACGGGCTATGGAGGGCATGAGTCTTTCAATTTCACCAACCTGTTTAAAGATGAACCGACTGTATGGCAGGTGATGAGCACGGGCATTGAAGAAAC
>CAZZBU010000043.1:9811-25860 GCA_964652315.1 uncultured Bacteroidales bacterium | reverse complement strand
AGTGAGGATGCCGGATGGCGTGGTGATTCACGTGGTGGTCAGGACAGGATTTATACTACTCCCGGTTTAGAAAATGAATTATGGATTTCGGCCTTTGATGGGTTATATCAAAAGAAACAAGCAGTAGACACATTTACGCAAATGCCTTTTGTAGAAGAAATTCATGCCTTCGGGTTTGGGAAAGCAGCACCGGAAAGAGATTACCCGGCCTTATACCTGATTGGCACCATCAACGGACAACGCGGCATTTTCCGGTCGGATGATGAGGCAAAATCCTGGGTGCGCATCAATGATGATGCACATGAATGGGGATTGCTACTGCATATCACCGGCGATCCAAAAAAATATGGGCGGGTGTATGTTGGTACTCACGGCCGGGGTGCCATTTATGGGGACCCAATGTAGGAATTACCTGACTTTGCGAGATATAGACATCCTTGTTTAAAGCCACGAATGCACGAATGGTAGATAGACCATCATGGTAAAAAAAACTATATAAAAATGTTTCCTTTAATGAAATACGGAAACTCTCAGACTATTTTAAGCTATCTCAAGAAGCATTTAATAGACCATATAAATTGACCCATGAGGTAAATAGGCATTTCCGTAATGCAAGTCTGATGAATACAAGAAAGAATATGATAGAGGCTTAACAAGCAATATTTTCACAATACGCAATATACGTAAGCCGGGGATTTTAGGTAAATTTAAGAGTTGTACATTTACTCAACGTTATATCGGGTTGACAAATTTGAGCTTTGAAATCCCAGCCTCCGCATAGTCCCATCCGTTAATTTGTGTTATTCGTGGTTAACAGACATGGTATTTATTGACCAGGCACCTTCGTTATCATCTCCGGAATAGCTATTCATTGTGGAACAAGTTTATTGTTTGTTCCCCAATTTGAAGGTTCCGCTCCCATAACAAAGGACAAGGTTCCACCATTTAAAATGGTTTCATGAGTAATCCATGCCACACCCAGGGGTTCACAATTTAGGGTACACGACTGTACATAGATGTTTTCTTCAGAAACGTTTTTTGCTTTAATGGTGAATGTGTTGCCATTCTCAAGGGAAATAACAGCTTTGTCAACTGCCGGCCCGGTGATATAATAAATATCCTGTCCGGCGTTAGGGAACAGTCCCATGGAAACAAACACATACCATGAACTCATGGCGCCGCTGTCGTCATTTCCCGGGTATCGTTCAAGGGTGTAATTTTCCCGGTGATTTTTACGTACCCAATAGCTGGCTAAATCGGTCCTGTCCACATAATGGAAAAGCTGAGGGGCCAGAAATGCCGGTTCATTGGAATAGGCAATCAAATTATTCTTAAATGCGTAATTTAATTTTTCAGCAAAACAGGCTGAGGTGGGAGAGAAGGAGATCAGGCGTTCAATATCGTGAGGCATGAAATAGGAATAGGTCCACGAGCTGCCTTCATAAAAATAATCCACCCAGGAGCCCCAGCTTTTTTTCGGATCAATATCCACCCAGGTGCCATCGGCTTTTTTGGGCATTATAAACCCTGTATACCCGTCGCTTACTTTATGCTGGTTCCATAAGTTAGTCCAGCCATGGCTACGCTCAAGGTATTTATTTGCATCAGCCTCATAGCCTAATCCTTTGGCTATGGTAGCCGCGCAATAGTCATTGTAAGCATATTCCAGGGTGTAGGAGCAGGACATAATACCGGCAGGAATCCAACCCTTCTCTGCATACTGTCCCTGTACCGGATCGGTGATGTTAAAATTACCCCAGCCCTGCCAGCCGTGGCGCTGATGATCGGCGTTGTGTTTAATCAACTTATAGGCGTCATTCCAGTTAATTCCATCCAGGCCTTTGACATAAGCATCGGCAAAAATATTGTCAATATCAGTACCGCCTTGTTCCTCGGGCATGTCATTGCCGGCAGCATAGGCATCTTTTACGTAGCCGTTGACTTCAAACCGGTGGATAAATGATTTCAGGTTGCTGCGAACCATTTCAGGGTCGATGAGCATCATCAGCGGGTACATGGTGCGCCAGGTATCCCAGATGGCATACTGGTCATCCCATAAATCGGCTTCTTCAGCAAACTCAGGGTAATCTGCCGTACGGTTACGTGGCATGAGCATGGAATGGTATAATGCCGTGTAGAATTTCACCTTCTGAATGGAATCCGCCTCAATATGAATCTTTCCCAAACGATCATTCCATTTAGCTTTTGCCTTAGCAACCAGGCCGTCATAGTCCCATTCCGGTATTTCAGCCATTAGCCACTCCCTGGCTTTATCGACGCTCTTGAAAGAAACCGCTACCTTAAACAAAACGGTTGTATCGGCAATATTGGTGGTGTTGAAGTTAAGGTAAGCACCAACCCGGTCATTATCCTTATCGATTTTTGAACGCTTTTTTCCTGGGATTACATCGCTGTTTTTCCAAACACCAGATTGAATGGAAGGAGCATTGCATTCACCATAAAAATATACCGTGTATTCTCCACCTACAAACCCGCCTTCATACGTTGCCCATCCATAGAGTTTATCAGTTCCGGAAGTATCGACAGTTATCTCACCGGCAGATACCGTTCCACCCACATAAGTGGCAATATCCATTGGGATGTTGTGAGTGAGGTCTAACAGTAAGTGCGCACTGTCATTTTTTGGGTAAGAAAACTTATACATGGCTGAATGCCATGAGGGAACAACACTGGTTTTAATGTTGTACCGGGCCAGCTCCACGCTGTATTCATAAGCGTTGGCACTTTCATTTCTTTTTTCAGAATCATGACCTGTTTCTTCATGGTTAAAGCCAACCTGGGGGGATAAAAATACCTGACCGTATTTACCCCAACCGGTACCTGAAACATGCAACTGGGCAAAACCACGGATGGGTTCATTGATGGTATACCCGTCATGTCCTCCATTTGGTGTATGTGGACTGGGATTAATAGAACCAAAGGGCAACTGGGGGCCAATCACGCAATTGGAGTTATCGCCATCAGCTACGCCAATGAAGGGATTCACATATTCTACATAGGAAATATCCTGTGTCTGCCCCAGAATAACTTGTTCTGTAAACAATAAAAGGACAAAAAAAAAATAATGCTTAAAACTCATAAAAACTTTTAATACAATTGATGTTTTCTATTGCTTCACAAGGCTTTTTACGACTCTTGGATATGCTTCACAATCGATGGTAATGAAATACATCCCTTCTGTAAAATCAAGATCCAGAATGACTTCTTTTTCATTAAAAACCTGAATTTTTTTTATAAGGTTTCCAGCAGGAGTGTTAATTAAAACAGTAGCTTCACCAAGCCTTTCAGGAAAAGCCAGTGTTGCTTTTTCCTTTGACGGATTGGGATAAATTTTAAATTCGTTTTCATAACCGGCATCAGCTATTCCTGAGATTGTGACATTGAAACAATTTGAAGTATCGGCACAGGTGGTATTATGATTAACAATGGCCGCATAATTGCCCGATTCTGTTGGGATGTACCAACTGTGGCTAGCATCCGCAATAAGTTGATGGTCGTTGTCACAATCAACCCATTGGTAGGTGTACGCCTGATTTTGAGGAGATACAAACAAGGTGTCATTTATGTAAGTAAGGGATGGCGTTATGTCATGGATGGTAACATCATAGGTCACCAGGCTGTCGCAACCCAAAACATTCACAAACGTTTCATCATACATTCCACTGCTGGTTACAGTTTGTGTGGTTCCCGGAAGTGTATATGAATCACATGCCTCGATCACCACAGTACTGTCTGAACTCTTAAGGATGATAAGGTTGATGGTAATAATGCTGTCGCAACCCATATGATTCTCAAGTATATCAGTATATTCACCCGATTCAGTCCAGGATTGAAGGCCACTGGGTGCCTGGTAAAAATCACAAGCTTCAACATCAATGGTGTCATAGGTTGTATAATTGATAACCAAATCAACCACCTGTCTTTCCTGCCAGCCAGCCTTCGTAGTTATCGTATCATGATAAACTCCGGTGCTGTCCCAGGTGTGTTTGCCACTTGGTGAGGTGTAAGAATCACAAGCTGTAACATAAAAAAAATTCGTTAACAGGGGAGTAGCACAGGCCTCCGGGTCAGTGACGGGAGTAATTCCTGTATTGCCTCCGGCACAAGTGCCACACGCATCAATAAATGCCGCACCGTTTATATCCCCGTTGCAATCATAAGTAGTATCCACAAATTTGGATAACAAACGGATATACGAAACCTGATATCCACAACTGTTTTCAGTTACAGACCATGAATTTAACGGCCAGCTGGTGTTAAAATCTTTATAGGATTTTTGGGCTGGTTGATTCTTTGGTGGCGATATGTCTTCTGAAACACATTTGGCATTATTTCCTGATCCGCAACCGCTGGGACAACATCCATCCCAATCATAACCCGGGTTGGCGCCACCTACAAGAAAACCCGGAGCAGGGCCATGCGTTGATACACCTACACGATCCCATAGCTCATTTCCATTGGAGAACCAGGTATGATAAAATTCACGCACCCCATGGTCTGCTCCATACCTGAACATATTGCTCAGATGCACCCAGTTTAATGGATTTACGCCATGGATATAATTAATGTATCGAATAGCAGCATCCTGGGCCTCCTCATTAAGTGAAGCATCCAGGTTGAAGGTGATCATGTTGTAAAACATGCTTCCTTTCCGGCTTTTAATGTTGTTGCTTCCCCAGGTATAAGAATCGAGAAATGCCATGTAAGGATCGATCATGTTTCTGTGTGCCGGAAAATTGATGTCCCCGGTTTGCATGGCATTTGTATAGGTGTTCTTTATGTCAGTTATTACAGCAGGTGTTGCATCAGCAATGCCAGTATAATAAAGCAATGTCTCTTGATTTTCTGTCTCATAAGGATATGCATGATTCCACTCAAAAAGGTGTGCTTCCTGATAATGATTATCGAAATAATCACGATAGCTAGTATTGCCTGTAATATCAAACAAAAAACAAGCAGCTTCCAGTTTAGCCATAGATCGGCCATAATTATCAATTTCCATTTGTCCGGCACCCAGGCCTTCAGAATTATAATTTCTATCATTGTTGTTAAAAAGCGAATCAGGATTGGCATCGGCCCAGGCCCAGGCTTTTTCGGCACGCATTAACAGGGTGTCCGCATAATCATTCATACCTATCATTCGAAAGGCCTTTGAACTTATGGCCAGGGCACCAGCCGTATTCAAAGTGGCCGAGGTGTTAGGCGGGCCATAAAGGCTTTGGCCTGTTGCACTGGAAGGTGGGCTGGCATGCGATTCACCCACAATGCTGATGACACTGCCATTTTCAAACTGAAGGCGCAGGAGGTGGTCGATGCCCCATTTTGCTTCGTCCAACAAATCAGGTATACCATTGCCTGATTCAGGAATATTATAATCGTCTGTGAATGCTTCGGGGCGTTCAAGGTACGCCTTTATCATTTCCACGATATAATTTGCTGTCCAGCTGGTATATTTGTTATAATCACCGGCATCGTACCAACCACCAGAAACATCACGTTCGGTGGCCGGATTATCTGGATCACTGAATATTCGGCATGCGGTATCCTGCAAGGCACCCATATGGGAAGCTTCATCAGCCCATGCTTCTCCGGCATATTGTGCTTCCTTGGCATGTCCAACCCGCTGATAAAAGAAGGTACGAACAGCCTGTTTGAGGATTTCATTATATACAGATGGTGAAATATTAAATTCAAAGGAACGGGTGTTGTTTTCAATATCCAGGATATAATATTTGCCGGTGGTAGTTACCGGTGAAAAATCAAAATGCCAAACCCTGTCGCCACTGGTGTCGTGAACATCACCATTTTTCCATGACACAGGTGTACCGGTAAACACTTGTTCATCATTGTCCGCACTGACAAGTGCAAATGTAGTTCCCGGCTCATATCCGGCCTGGGCATCGAAGCCTACATGTGGATCCTTAATTACAGCAATTTTTTTTGCATCGGGCAGGTAACCAAATTGATCAATAACAATGTTTTTAGTGAGAGACTGAGTAAAGGTTATGCTGAAAGGAGTGATTAATGCGAATGCCAGAAAAAATAATCTGTTCATGAATTTTAATATTAGTAGTCCCAACAAATATAATCATTTGGAAGGTATTACAAAAAAAGGTGTGGAAAATACTATCTGCCACACCTTTGTTTTTTTTTTTTGACTGAGGCCCTTTTCTACTCGTATTTAATTACTTCAACAGGGCATTGTTCTGCTGCGTCAATGATGTCATCTTCATTAGCACTGAAATCAGCCCCTGCTTTAACAACAGCTACATCGTCGAGTTCAAAAACTTCAGGACAAATATCTTCACACAATCCGCATGCAGTACAACCATCTTCAATCCAAACTTTAGTAATAGCCATGATAACCTCCAATTTTTAAAATTTGTTAATTAAGTTTATTATGCTTTTGTTTTTATAGAAGTAGAATATTTTATTGAGTTAAATATATAAAAAGTTGATAGCAAAATGGCAAATATTCCAATGATATCTTCGGTAGTTATAAATTTATTTGAATTACTGATAAGAATCAGAATTCCCGCAATTAATGAAAGTACCGGAAAGATAATTCTTATTCCCTTTGAACTTAAAAATCGTTGTTTTTCAAGACGTGATAATAAAATTCCGGCGGCGATAATAAATGTCCAGATAACCAGTAGAAATGAAAAATCACCATAAGTCATTCCGGACTTAATAAACAGAATGATGGTGCCAATAATTATTTCAGCAATCCCTTCTATAAGCCAGAACCAAAAGGGTACTATAAATGCATTGCTGGCTGCAAATACAACCATAACCAGTCCTACTGCCAGAAAGAAATAACCAGTAAAAGTGTATAATGGCCAAAAAACCTGGAAATCAAAGATTAAACTTAATCCGAATAACAGAAGTAAAAGTCCTTTTAATCCTAAGAGCCACCAGTTTCTAAACGCAGGTATTGTATTCATAATAGTATTTCTTTTAATAGTTTTTAATAGGTTTTAACTAAAAATGATGTTTTTTCTTAAGCTTATCACGTGTTTTTTTCAGGGCTTCTGAGATGCCTACCTTGTAGATGTGTGGATTAACAAACCGTTTATGTTCTTCAGGCAATAGCTTTAGACGCTCTTCCCTGTATGCAGATGCTTTTTCTGCTGATACCGGTTCATTAGTGATTTCACCATTTTCCATAACAGTTTCTCTCAGGGTTGTTTGTGTAAAGCCTTTTAATGAAGTATTTTTCTCAGGTGTAAAGGGATGAAAAATATGGTCAATGGTATCTTCTTCCAGTGTTCCAATTCCGTCAGCATAAAATGTATTATTTTCATCAAGATATCGATACACCTGTTTAATCCCGGGCAGGGTAACCTTTTCAATATTTTCTGATAGTTTTAATACCGGTTCATTATTATTCATGGCCAGTTTATAAACTCCGTCAAGGGCGGCATCAGGCTGTCCGGTAACCAGGGATGTACCCACACCAAACGCATCAATTGGGGCCTTTTCTTTAATCAGGCTTTGAATTACTGTTTCATCCAGTTGGTTGGAGGCCATAATGGTAACCTCATGTAAACCTTCATCATCAAGCATTTTGCGTGCTTTTTTGCTCAGGTAGCTTAAATCGCCGCTATCAAGCCTGATTCCTTTTATCTGATGGCCTTTTTCCTTCATTTTTTTAGCCACTTTTATGGCATTAGGAACCCCACTCCTCAGGGTATTGTAAGTGTCTACCAAAAGAATGGTGTTATCGGGAAAGCTGTCAGCAAATGTCTGGAAGGCTGTTAACTCGTCATCAAAAGATTGTACCCAGGAATGTGCCATCGTACCTGATGATTTAATGCCAAAAGCTTTTGCTGAATAAACATTGGAAGTCCCGTTAAACCCTCCTACAATTGCTGCACGACTGGCCTGTATTCCGCCCAGTCCATGGGCGCGTCTCAATCCAAAATCAACAATAAGCCTGTCACCGGCTACCTCCCTTATACGGTTTGCCTTTGTTGCAATCAAGGATTCCATGTTGATGACGTTGAGCAACATGGTTTCAATGATCTGTGCTTCAAGAAGCGTTCCCTCTACATGCATCACGGGTTGCACCGGAAATACAATTTCACCTTCTTTTGGCGCAACTACTTTGCCTTTAAACCGGAAATCTGCCAAATATTCAACAAATTCTTCGCGAAATCCAATCCCTTTAAGAAATTCCAAATCATCTTTATCAAATTGCAGTCCTTCCAAAAGTTGCAGGATATTATTTAACCCACTGAAGATAACATAACTCCCACCAAAAGGTGCCTTCCGGAAGAAATAGTCGAATGATGCCGGTTGATTATGCTTACCTGCATAGTAATATCCTTCGGCCATGGTTAGTTCATAATGATCGGTATACAGGCCGGTATGTTTGTTCATTAACTTCATGGAGATAAGCTTTGAGACTATTTTGTATTCATCCTGGTGTTGATATCTCAGGGCTGAATGCAATCCTTAGCCAGTTCTATCTTTTTGTTTGATGAAACACTTTTTGCATGCCCTCACAGCATCTTTGACTTCTAAACATGATCAATCTTCGCTGCCATAATGAAATCGTTTTCCGATAACCCCCCGACAGAATGGGTAGTGAGCTCAATGGTAACTTCGCTGTAGGAAATGCAAATGTCCGGATGGTGGTTTTCTTGGTTTGCAATGGTAGCTACATCATTCACAAAAGCCATCCCCTGCTCGAAATTTTCAAATGGAAATTGCTTGAAAAGTTTTTTGTTTTCGATAATCTGCCAACCAGTGGAGAGATTTTTTTTGTAGTCTTTTATTTTCTCTGCATTCATCGGGGGTGTGCCTTCAGCACAGGGTTCACATTTTTTTTCTTTTAAATCAACCATAAGTTATTCGTATTGGTAATTATGCCATTTATATGGATAAGATTGTGCCATACGATTTTACAAAACGCTTATGATTTTTAATGAACTGAATAATAGTTTGTTGAGCACGACGTGTTGTTCCGGGTAATAAATTAGTGTGGAAGAATAACCACACGTTGGTGTTGTTATAATCAACTTGAACCTGATCTGATACAAAAATCACCTGTGCAGAAATCCGCTATTGATTCTGTAAGCACAGCATTTGATCAAAAATACATTCCTGACGGCATATATCAAAAGATATTCCGGAATCTGGTTTTTTCTTTAAATACCACTTACAGTTCCTTGTGCTTTTTTAACTCATTATGGTGTTTTACTACCATCTTTTCATAACGCTCCCGTGAATCTTTCCTGTATTGTTCGTGAGTTTCTTTTAACTCATCAAGATCTTTTTTTGTTTGGTTGGTAATGGTTTTTGCACGTTTGTACATCAGGCCTAAAAAGACGATAATAGCAATTAGTCCTGCAAGCAGTACCCACATTACACTGTTGTAAACTGTCTTATTAATCTCAGCACCCAAAACTAAAATGCTTTGTTTTGTATCAATGGCCTGTTGCAAATCAGCTTGTGTTTGTTCCAACTGTGATTGTAAAGTATCGATGGTACTGTTTAGTGAGACAATGGTTTGATTGTTTTCAGCAATATTGCCTTTAAGGTTTTCTAAGGTATCCAGCACATGTCCCTTTAGTTGGTTTGCTACAGTTACATGGATAACCTTATGTTCGTTATACACTCTGGCTATATCAATGACTCCTTGCACCTGTTGTTCAATGGATGCAGTATCAAGTATGCTTTCCATACGCTGTTGTGTGGTTTGTCCTTTTATTTGGGTGCATAACAAAAGGCTGATAATTATAAACGCGTAACGATACCATTTGAATGTTTTCATACCTTAAAAGATTAGGTTTTTATTCTATTTGATTTTTCAACGGCAAAATTATCGAAATAGTACGGTAAATGCATCTTTTTTCCATGGCAATGCATGGATTTTATCGATTTTTGCCAAATGATACATTCAAATACCCTGTCTGAAAATCCTGGGTACTTTTCTAATCCAGTGACTAGATGGTCTGCCAACGTGTTGTACGAAGGTAGTTTTTTACATATTCTTCGTAAGCCGGGTCTGTGTTTACATACCTTTCATTTAATTTATTGACAGGTTGAATCAAGCTTAATAAACTTTTAAAGAAATTTTTCTTTAAATTTGTTTCTACGAATCTACTATTTCTCAACTTTCTCATGACTATTTGTTTTTAATGATTACACTATTTAAGGGTGGTTTGATTTAGCTTCCGTGATGCCTTAAGTTTTTGCAGAAGTACAGCAACATTGGCGTACATTGAAGTGTTTTGTACAATCGTATCCTCCGGAACATTCAGGTTGACCGGAGTGAGGTTCCAAATGGCTTTTATTCCAGATTCTATCATCAATTCGGCAATTTCCTGGGCAACACTTCCCGGAGTGGTAAGAATCGCGATTTCAACCTTTAGGCGTTCAGCCAGGCCTTTGAACTTATCAAGGTGCAAAATTGTAACCGGTCCTACATGGTTGCCTATTTTAGCCTTATCCACATCAAAAGCAGCGATGATTTTTAAACCGAATCCCTGCAAATTTGGGTAAGTCAACAAGGCAGAACCAAGATTACCCGCGCCAATAAGAAAAGCCTCGCTCGTCTGGTTAAATCCATAAAACTCTTCGATGGACCTAATGACTTCATACAGATTATAGCCTATCCGTGGCCTGCCTTTTACTCCGGTAAATGAAAGATCTTTTACTACCTGAGTAGGGTCGGCTTTTAGCTCACTGGCTATTGCAGGAGCCGTAATGGTTATTTCGCCAAGTTCACGTTTTTTTTGTAAATAATGCAGGTATGCCGGTAGCCTCTTTAATGTAGGCTCCGGAATTCTCCTTTCGGTGTTCTTTCTGTTTGCGTTTATCCTTGGCATTCTATCTATCTTGAATTTCACTTCAAAGATAGTAATTATTTTTATTAAAGAAAAAAATCTTTAATAAATTTTAATGTAAATTTTTTTTCGTCAGGTTGAGTTGCACACCTGCTTCAATAAATTTTATCTGTCGCTTGCTCACACGATGTATTTAGCCGGACATTAGATTACCTGTTGAATTATTACACAGGTTGGATTGGATTTCCTCACTTTTTTACGAAGAATTTTCACAGGGAGGTGGCTTTACCCACTAGGTAAGACGTTATTAATTAGCCAATTGCAGGATGCATTCTGCCTACCTCATAGCTGCATTGGTACAGCTCTTGCAATTTATTATTGTTCTGAATGATTGGTCCTGCTCTAAAATGCTTATTGATTGTTGGTTATAAACCAATAGATAATGTTGAATCTCAAATTAAAACGAAGAAATAAACAAAAAAATATGGAACAGATAACGAAGGAAAATGTAGAGAAACTGGCAACCATAGAGAAAGATATATGTATTTCGATATATATATCGGTCGAACCTTTGACTGATAATACTAAAAATAAACTCAAGTTTAAAAATCAGATACAGCATGCACGCAAGCAGTTGCACGAACTTGGGTTAAAGGAAAGGGATATCCTTGCATATATAGATCCCCTGGTCGATCTTTTAAGCAATGAATCTGCCTGGAGAAAATATTCTAAAGGATTTGCTGTATTTGTGCATAAAGATGATATCTGGCTTTATGATTTACCGGTTGATGTTGAAACCATGTGTGTGGTATCGCATCATTTCTATGTGTTGCCTTTATTGCAGGTTTTTAATGGTAACGAACGGTTTTATTTGCTTCAACTCAGCCTTAAAAAAGTAGCGCTTTATAAAGGTAACCGTGATTCCTTCAATAAAATTGATTTGGGTGAGCGAATGCCTTCAAATATGGAAGATGTTGTTGGTCGAGATTATGAACAGAAGAGCCTTCAGTTCAGACAGGGGCAAAGCGGCGGTAATCAGGAGTCAGGAATGTTTCATGGGCATGGAGCTGGCAAGGACGATAAAAAAGTTGAAGTTGTAAAATTTCTCCGTGAAGTAGAATCTCATGTCTCTGATTACCTTAAAGATGACAAAGCACCACTGGTAATTGCTGCGGTTGAATATGTTTATGGACACTATAAAGAAATTAATTCCTATCAAAATGTTTACCATGAAAACCTGAGTGGAAATTTTGATGAAAAAACAGAATCAGAATTGCATAAGCTGGCCTGGAATCACCTGAAGGATTATTTCCGTGAGGAGATTGAAAACACGAAAAAACTTTATTACGAACAGGTTGGGCACAATAAAGCTTCGAAAAAGCTGGATGAGATTCTCCGTGCTGCAGAGATTGGTATGATTGATACTCTCCTTGTTGAGAAAGGTAGTCAGATTTGGGGAACTTACCAGGAGGAACAACAGAAAGTAGATATCACGGACAGCCCTGATATTGAAAATGAATGCTTGCTTGACAAATCCGCCAGGGCTACATTTTTACAGGGAGGAAAAGTACTTTTAGTTGATAAGGATGATCTGCCTGAGAGCGAAGCTCATGTAAACGCAATCTTCAGATATTAAAGGAGTATATAGGATAATATCCGGAAAACAAAATGTGTTCAATAAATAATATTTAAATCTAATGGAAACGATTGATGCTAAAGAGCTTAAAAAGAGGCTTGATGCCAAGGATGTAACACTCATTGAAGTTTTGTCCGAAGAAAAATACAAAGAAAAGCACATTAAAGGAGCGATAAACATTCCTCTGGAGAAGATTGCTACAGAAGCGAATAAAAAATTCGAAAAAGATGATCCCATTGTTGTTTACTGCTCTGATAAAGACTGTACATCAAGTCCTACTGCTGCCAAAAAGCTCAAAGCCTCAGGATTTAACAATGTGTATTATTTTGAAGGGGGTAAAAAAGCCTGGGAAGATGCCGGGTATCCAATGGAAAGCAATTAGGATTAAATAAAAAACAGATAAATCGCCTTAACAGTGTAAATACACCGGTATTTAAGTAATACATAAAAAATCAGAATATGGCCCAGAAAGATAAGAACCAGGAAATTTACGAAACTGAAAACAGGGAATGGATTGAAGCGCTGGATTACATCATTCAGGAAGAAGGCCCTGAGCGTACAAAAGAGCTTATGAGGCGCCTTCAGGCCCATGCCCAGAAAAATGGCATTCGTTGTTGTTTCACGGGCAACACCCCGTATATAAATACAATTCCGGCTGATCAGCAATCGCCTTATCCCGGCAGCAGGGAAATAGAACGAAAAATAAAATCCATTATCCGATGGAATGCTATGGCCATGGTCGTAAGAGCCAATAAAGAAGAAGATGGCATTGGCGGTCATATATCCACCTTTGCTTCCAGCGCAACCCTCTACGAGGTGGGGTTCAATCATTTTTTCCGGGGCAGCGAAAATGGTTCAACACCTGATATTGTCTATTATCAGGGACACGCCGCACCGGGTATTTACGCCCGTTCTTTCCTTGAAGGCCGTTTCAGCGAACAGCAACTTGAAAATTTCAGGCGCGAGCTGAAGAAAGGTGGCGGACTGGCTTCGTATCCGCATCCGCGATCCATGCCCGACTACTGGAAATTCCCTACCGTATCCATGGGGCTGGCACCCATCCAGGCTATTTATCAGGCACGTTTCAACCGCTACCTGGTAGATCAGGGGCTCATTGAGGATAATGATCAAAAAGTATGGGCCATGCTTGGTGATGGCGAGATGGACGAACCGGAATCCATGGGTGCAATAACCCTGGCGTCGCGTGAGGAGCTGGATAATCTGATATTTGTAATTAATTGTAACCTGCAACGGCTGGACGGGCCGGTTCGTGGGAATGGTTCCATTATCCAGGAACTGGAAAGTGCTTTTACCGGTGCAGGCTGGAATGTGATTAAAGTGCTTTGGGGCGAAGACTGGGATCCCCTTTTGAAAAATGATTCCTCAGGATTGCTCGTACAGCGCATGGGTGAAATTGTTGATGGTCAACGCCAGAAGTACTCTGTAGCCGATGGGAAGTTAATCCGTGATGATTTCTTCGGTAAATACGACGAGTTACTAAAACTTGTTGAGAATTACTCAAACGAGCAATTACAAAAGCTACGCCGGGGCGGACACGATCCAATAAAAGTTTATAATGCTTACAAGGCGGCTATTAATCATACTGGCTCGCCCACAGTAATTCTGGCTCAGACTATTAAGGGGTATGGCCTTGGTGAAGCCGGTGAAGGCCGGAATGTGACGCACCAGCAAAAGAAGCTTAACGAGGAAGAACTAAAGCAGTTCCGGGGCAGGTTTGGTATACCTATCTCAGATGATGACATTGCGAAAGCACCCTTCTACCGGCCTGATGAAGGTTCAGAAGAAATGAAATACCTGAAAAAAAGGCGTAAAGAACTTGGAGGGTTTATCCCAAAACGTGAAGATAAACGTAAAAAAATCAAACTGCCGGACGAAAAGGTTTTTAAAGAATACCTTGAAGGTTCCGGTAAGCGCGAGGTTGCCACCACCATGGTAATCGTGCAATTAATGTCCAAGATGCTAAAAGATAAAAACGTTAAGGATTTAATTGTACCCATTGTGCCGGACGAATCGCGTACATTTGGTTTGGATGCCCTGTTTCGTCAGGCTGGAATTTATGCGCATACCGGTCAGCTTTATGAGCCGATCGATAGGGAAAGCCTGTTATATTACAAGGAAGCTAAAGACGGCGCCATTCTGGAAGAGGGCATTAGTGAGGCCGGTTCCATGTCATCGTTCATTGCTGCCGGTACTGCACACAGCACGCATGGAGTGAGTACTATTCCATTTTTTATTTTCTATTCCATGTTCGGTTTCCAGCGTGTAGGTGATTTTATCTGGGCTGCTGCCGATGCCCGTGCACGTGGATTCTTGATTGGCGGTACTGCCGGACGCACAACCCTGCCGGGTGAAGGGCTTCAACACCAGGATGGCAACAGTCACCTTATTGCACTCACCGTGCCCACCGTGAAAGCTTATGATCCGGCTTATGCTTATGAAGTAGCTGTTATTGTGCGTGAAGGATTAAAAGAGATGTATGCAGAAGGTAAGGATGTGTTTTATTACATCACAGTGATGAATGAAAAATACATCATGCCCGAACAGCCAAAAAATTCAGACCAGGAGATCATCAATGGAATGTATAAGGTGCAGCATGCTGCTAACAATAAGTGGAATGTTAATCTCCTGGGTAGTGGTTCCATCCTCAATGAAGCCTTGCGTGCAGCTGAAATTCTCAAAAACGATTACGATATTCCTGTAGATGTTTGGAGCGTAACAAGTTATAAGCAATTGTATGACGATGCACGTGATACCGAGCGACATAACCGGCTATCGGGTGCCTCTAAGGAAAAACAATCTTTTATTGAAAAACAAGTAGGCACCAAAAAAGGTCATTTTATTGCTGTTACGGATTATGTAAAAGCATTGCCATTGGCTGTTTCAAAATGGTTCCCTGGCAGTTTTACTTCACTAGGAACAGACGGTTTTGGTTTGAGTGAAGGCCGTAAATGGCTCCGTGAATATTTTGAAAATGACGCTAACAACATCGTACTCGCAACCCTGGTTTCTCTTGAAAATGATGGCAAGCTTGATAAAAAAACAGTGACTGATGCGCGCAAAAAGCTAAGCATTAAAGCACGGAAAGTCAATCCGGCTTCAAAAGAATAACCTGGTTTCTTCTAAAATACTCCTTATGAACTCTAAAATTATTTATTCATGAAAAAAGAAATCAAAATACCGGCGATATCAGAAAATGTTGAATCAGGCACCATCAGTCGCATCCTTGTTTCAAAAGGAGATACGGTTGAAAAAGACCAGCCTGTTGTAGAAGTGGAAACCGACAAAGCCACCACGGATATTCCTTCACCATACGATGGTAAGGTAGATGAGATTAAAGTTGAAGAAGGCGATGAGGTTAAGGTGAATCAGGTGATTATGGTGATTGAGACGGAAGGAGCCGAAGAAAAGGAAGAAAAAGAAGGGAAGACCGGAGACCGGAGTCAGAAGTCCGAAGAGGAGGAAGGGAAGGAAAAAGAAGCCGAAGCAGGGGAAGAAGAAACCAAAGCAAAGGAAGAAGGAACCAAAGCAGAGGAAGAAGAAGCCGAAGCAGAGGAAGAAGAAGCCGAAGCAGAGGAAGA
>CAZZBU010000043.1:5702-9711 GCA_964652315.1 uncultured Bacteroidales bacterium | reverse complement strand
GGAAGAAGAAGCCGAAGCAGAGGAAGAAAAAGCCAAAGCAGGGGAAGAAGAAGCCAAAGCAGGGGAAGAAGAAGCCAAAGCAGAGGAAGAAGATGCTGAAGCAGAGAAAGAAGAAGGCGAAGAAAAGCCTGAACGAAAAGAAAAAGAGAAGAAACCCATACCAGCCTCTCCATCGGTGAGGAGATTGGCACGTGAAATAGGCGTCAAAATTGAAAAAGTTGAAGGTACAGGTCCGGGGAACAGGATTACTACAGATGATGTGAAATCCTATGCCAAAGCAGCCTCGAAAGGCAAAAAGACTAGTGCCACTGCTACCCTGGAATTGCCTGATTTCAGCCAGTGGGGTGAAACCGAACGGCAATCCATGAACCGCATCCGGCAGATAACGGCTGAAAGTATGATTACGTCCTGGCAAAACATTCCGCAGGTTACCCAGTTTGATGAAGCAGATGTAACTGAATTGGAAGCTTTCCGGCAAAAACACGCCAAAAAAGTGGAGAAGGCAGGTGGTAAACTTACGGTCACTTCCATGTTGGTAAAAATCTGCGCATTGGCACTTGAGAAATTCCCACGGTTCAATGCCAGCATCGATTATGATAACAAGGAAATTATTCTGAAAAAATATTACAATGTAGGTCTTGCAGTGGATACACCTCAAGGCTTGCTGGTTCCGGTAGTACGCGATGTGGATAAAAAATCCATGACCGACATCTCGGTGGAGGTAACCGAAATGGCCAAAAAAGCCCGAGAGAAAAAGCTGGGGCCCGATGCCATGCAGGGGGGTAACTTTACCATTTCCAACCTGGGCGGTATTGGGGGGACCAATTTTACACCCATCGTTTATTCTCCACAGGTGGCTATACTAGGGCTTTCAAGGGCTACACAACGGGTTGTTTCAACCGATGAAGGTTTTGAAGAAAGGACCATCCTGCCTTTATCCCTCACCTACGATCACCGGATAATCGACGGTGCAGATGGTGCCCGTTTCTTGCGATGGATTGCTGAAGCACTTGAGAACCCTTTGTCAATTTATTTGTAACCCAAAGATTTATAATTGCGATGGCAAAAAAATTAAATGATAAAAAAGAACTGGTAATATTAGGCGCCGGACCTGGTGGATATGCTGCAGCTTTCCTGGCCGCTGATAAGGGATTGAATGTGACGGTAATCGACCCGGAAGAAAATCCCGGAGGAGTATGCCTTTACCGGGGTTGTATTCCAACCAAAGCCCTGTTGTACCTGAGTGAAGTGATTAGAGATGCTGAAGAGGCAGGTGATATGGGAGTAACATTTGGCAAGCCTGATATCAACCATAAAAAAGTAAACGAATGGAAAATCAAGGTGGTAAAACAGCTCACCGGCGGGCTTGGGCAACTTTCCAAAGCCAGAAAAATTGAGCATATCCGCGGAAGGGGTAAATTTATAAGTGATGAGGAAATTGAAATAACACCCAATGACGGCAAAAAACAAACGATAAGTTTTGAAAAATGCATCATAGCAACTGGTTCCTCCCCGGTCAAGCTCCCCATGGTTGAAAAATTCACTGATCGAATCATGAATTCAGCCATTGCTCTGGAGGTGGATGATATCCCCAAACACCTGCTTATTGTTGGTGGCGGTTACATTGGGCTTGAAATGGGTACCATTTATTCAACACTGGGTGCAAAAATTTCTTTGGTGGAGGCAACGGACAATTATATGCCTGGAATGGATAAAGAGTTAATCCGGCATTTTAAAAAGGGCAATAAGGATTTATTCGAGGAGGAATTTTTCAAAACACAGCTTTCGGCCTTAAAAGAACTGAAAACAGGTGTAAAAGTAACCCTGAAAAATGAAAAAGAGGAATTCGAGAAGAAATATGATAAGGTGCTGATTGCGGTGGGACAAATGCCAAATACAAAGAATATTGGTCTTGAAGAGGCCGGCGTTGAAACAAATGAAAAAGGATTTATTTCAATCGATGATCATCTTCAAACCAGCAAAGAAAAAATTTATGCCATTGGTGATGTAACTCAGGGGCCATTGCTTGCACACCGGGCCAGTGCCCAGGGGCGGGTAGCAGTGGAACACATTCTTGAAGGCAAAGCAGCGTTTGATGTCCGTTCCATTCCTGCGGTAGTATATACCAATCCGGAAATTGCCACCTGTGGCATGACGGAAGAGGAGTGCAAAGAAAAAGGAATTGAATACAAAGTTACTAAATTCCCATGGTCAGCTCTGGGTAAGGCCGTGTCCATGAATGCCCCTTTTGGCGTTACCAAACTCATTATCGAAAAAGAAACCGAACGGGTACTGGGCGGTGGCATGGTTGGTAAACATGCAGGTGATCTGATTCCGGAACTTACCCTGGCGGTGGAAATGGCTGCTGTAGCTTCCGATCTGTCGCTCACCATACACCCGCATCCTACCTTGTCTGAATCCATTATGGAAGCTGCTGAAGGATTTTTCGGTGCAGCTACGCATTTTAAGGGGAAGTGATGAGCTTTTTGTTGATGAGAGGAGTAGGAGTAAGTTTAGGAGTTTAGAAGTATATGAGTGTAAAAGTTTAGGAGTTTGTAAGATTTTTAAAGCTTAAAACCATTAAAGTCTGGCGATAAATTTTGGCTCAATCAATCCTTACCCCCCTAAACCCCTAAGCCCCTCAACTCCTCCACCCCCCAAACTTTTCCACTCCTCCACTTCCCAACTCCTCCACTTCCCAACTCCTAAACTTTTCACCTTCTCCACTCATCCTTCCAACTTCTCCCTATCAATATACCTTGGTGCGTTTTTCGGAACTTTTCCTTTATGTACATCCCTGTAATACGAATAGGTCAGGGGTTCAGCATTCTCATCAAGGGTTTTTGATGCAACTAAATCACCAATAAACATCCAATGCGTTCCCACATCAACGGTTTGATTAACAATAATTTACAAAAACGCCAATGTGTCGTTCAATACGATGGGGGCGCCGCTTTTGCCGTATTCCATGTTGAGGCCTTCAAATTTGTCAATATCGCGACCGGTACGGAATCCAAACTTCCCGAAAAGTCTTGGATCAATGTCCTTCTTAATAATTGAAACAGAGAAATTTTTACTTTTCTGTATGAATTCTGCGGTGTAATTGTTTTTATTGTAACAGTTGGCAGAGCATGGTGGTTCTGAGGTAACCTGAAACAAGGTATTGGAAACAATTCCATTGCCGTTGTTCTTGTCCCCGGAGCAAACAGTAAACAGCCCGTAGGTCATCTTAAGAAACGTTTCATGGTTTATCATGATGGTTATTGATTAATTATACTTATGTAAGAATGGTAAAAGATACGATGAATGTGATCAAAATCAAAAATGGCTCGGCATAATAATAGCTTAAAGCTGAAAGCTCAAATGCTGACAGTAAGAGAAAATGAATTAACCATCAGATTATTGTTAAATCAACCACAATATAACCATCCCTCGAAACTCCTCCACCCCCCAAACTTCTCCACTTTCCCACTCCTCCACTTCCCAACTCCTCCACTTTTTAACTTCTCCACTTCTCCACTTCTCCACTTCTAAACTTATTCCCTTCCAGTCCCACACTGATCCACCAATCGAATAAATATCAAATCAAACAATTATACATCAATTAATCAATCATTCAGCACATCATTCCATCCGTTTATTATAAAATTATAAAAAGACCCTGTTGTCTTTTTATAAAAATTTTGTACTTTTGTTCCAAATATAAATGAAGACAAAATGAGAGTTACAGAAAAAACAACAATAAGCGAAATTGTGCGTGAGAGTTACAATACAGCAGAACTGTTCGAAAAAAACAGGATTGACTTCTGCTGTGGGGGTGATAACTCGCTGGAGAAAGCCTGTCAAAAGGCCGGAGTTGATACCGGTAAGATTATCCCTGAGCTGGAAAGCCTGATGGAGGAAGGTGACTGGGATTCAAGGTATGTTGAGAGGCTTCCATTGGACGAGCTCTGTGATTACATTATGGGCCGGCACCATACGTATATTAATGAGAAAAGTCCGTTCATTA
>CAZZBU010000043.1:0-5602 GCA_964652315.1 uncultured Bacteroidales bacterium | reverse complement strand
TAAATAAATAAGAGTGATACTCGCAAGAAGTACTGAATATGCGATTAGGGCGCTGGTGTTTATACAGGTTCAGAACTGGAGAAAAAAGCGGCCCCTGATAAGTGAAATTGCCCGGGAGATAGAAGCTCCCGAGGCTTTTACAGCTAAGGTTTTGCAAGCGCTGGCCAAACGTGGAACTGTGAAATCCATGAAGGGCAGGGGAGGTGGTTTCTTTTTTGATGAAGAAGCAGAAGAGGTATCCCTGTATCAGGTAATTAATACCACCGAGGGCGATAAGCTGTTTCATCAATGTGGTTTTGGACTGAAAAACTGCAGCAACAACAATCCATGCCCCTTGCACGACAGGTACCAGGAAGTAAGGGATGGTTTTTATGCCATTGTTACGGAGGAAACCATTCAATCCCTTTCAAAAAAGATCCTGGAGGGAAAGGCTGTGCTGAACCGAATAGAATTATAGCTCGAAGCTAAACACTCAAAGCCAAGAGCATAAGCTTTATTGCATTTGGTGGGATGAAGCGTTAATTTGTAAAGAATAGAATTATGGCATATACTAGTTTTACACCGGTTGATCCGGAAACCTATGATTTAATTGATAACCTGGCTGAAAATAACAAAAAGTTTAAGGTGTTTTATTTTGATCCGGACTCCAATCTTGAAGAACAAAAGGGAAAGTATACCGGTATTCAGAAAGAAAAAGATGGCGAGTACCTGATCATGCAGGAAAATAAGAAAATACGCCTCGACAGGGTGGTCACCATCAATGGTAAACCTGGTCCGGCCTTTGAAGAATACGACAACTATTCCAACGCCTGCCTTTCATGTCAGGGCGGTTATGACGAGAATTTATAATCGTTATAAAGTGAGCAAAACAGGAAAGATTTACAAGAAGCTGCATAAGTGGCCTGGGTTAGTTATTGCTTTTTTATCGCTGTATTATGGGGTCACGGGTATTCTAATGAACCATCGTGAGTTTATTGCAGCCCATGATGTCAACAGGAACTCCCTTCCTAAAGAATACCACTTTAAACACTGGAATAACAGTTCACTGAAGGGGAATTTAATAATCAACCCCGATAGCATTCTAATCTATGGGGACCTGGGAATCTATGTTACTGATTCGGCTTTCACGAAGTACCGGCCGATGGACAAAGGCTTACCAAAAGGGACAGATAACCGCAAATTTGAACTATCACATTGATAAAAGGTTAAAACGTAAAAATAAGATATGGTTATCAAGAACTATAAATCATTGTGCATAACATCACTAATGAAGGAAAATGAAATAGCCCGGATCCTTGTGATTAAAGCTCCACGGCCGGAACAAACAACAAAGATTTTATAACTTTATAAATACTTAGCTATGAGCGAACTGATTAACAATTCAAAGTTTCGAAAAGAACGATTAAAAGAGTTGATCCTAAAATTACATAAGGGGGAATCACCCGACAAAGTCAGGCAGGAGCTTATTTCCACCCTGCAACATATCCCTTATGGTGAAGTGGTTGAAGTGGAACAGGAACTGATTGGCGAAGGCCTGCCCGAGACTGAGGTGCTAAAGCTTTGTGATGTGCATGGCGAAGTACTCGAAGGCAACGTGGATTTAAGCGCTGCCAAGGAAATCCCAGAAGGTCACCCGGTGGATGTATTTAAAAAAGAGAATGAAGCCCTTCGTGCAGAGGCGGATAAAGCAATAGATTTGCTCGTTGGCCTCGATGATATCAAAGAATCCGAATTTAATCAGCAATTATTATCGCTACAGGCATGCTTTAATAACCTGATGGATGTGGAAAAGCATTACCTGCGTAAAGAATACCTGTTATTTCCATATCTTGAGCAAAAAGAAATAACAGGTCCCCCCAAGGTGATGTGGGGCAAACACGATGAGATTCGGGATCAACTTAAAGGATGCCTTGAAACACTTAAAGCAGAAGATTTAAAAAAAGAAGACCTGGCCGATGCCCGGGAGTTGTTGTTCTATCCGGCGCTCAAAGCCCTGAAGGACATGACCCAAAAAGAAGAAGAAATTCTTTTTCCCATGTCCATGGATGAACTTACCTTGGAAGACTGGTGGAACATTCATAACCAGACCCTGGAATTTGGTTTTGCCCTGTATGACCCACAGGTGGAGTGGAAACCTGAAGGACTTACGCAGACAGATGAGGAAAAAGCCAGTCAGACAAGCGATGGCAGCATTCAATTGCCCTCTGGTAGCTTTACAGCAGATGAAATCAAGGCTATTTTGAATACAGTTCCGGTGGATATGACTTTTGTGGACAAAAACGATAAGGTGAAATACTTTACCCAGGGCAAGGAACGTATTTTTGCCCGTAGCCGGTCCATCATCAACCGCGATGTACGCCTGTGCCATCCCCCGGGAAGTGTGCATATCATCGAAAAAATCCTGGAAGATTTTAAATCTGGCAAAGCATCGCATGCCCCGTTTTGGATACAATTGCATGGCAAGTTTATATTAATTGAATATTTTGCCCTGAAGGATGATGACGGAAATTATCTGGGTACCCTGGAGGTTTCACAAAACCTGACCCATGCCCGCAGCCTCGAAGGCGAAAAGCGCATTTTGTCTTATGCTGATGAAAAAGGAGGATAAGAATGGATAAGTTGGTCATTACCCCTAAAACAAAAATTTATGATTTACTGGTGGCCTGGCCAGAATTAGAAGACGTGCTCATTGAAGCCGCGCCCCAGTTTAAAAAATTGAAAAACCCGGTGTTGCGCAGAACCATTACCCGGGTAACTAACATTTCACAGGCAGCCGGTGTGGCCGGGCTGAATGTGCAAGAGTTAGTGAACAAGTTACGCACTGCCGCCGGACAGGATAGTTTGGATGTGGCAGGTGAAGTAGGGCAGGCCTATACCATGAACCGGCCAGCCTGGTTTGTTGAGGGCACAATACAGGATACCATTGACATCCGTGATATGCTCAATGCTGGTGAACAACCGGTACATGAGGTACTGGCTACCCTTAAAAAGCTCGAAGAAGATCAGATTTTGAAAATCATTGCGCCATTTCTGCCGGTACCCCTGCTGGATAAAACCCTGAGCCTGGGCTACAAACACTGGGTGGATAAAAAGTCGGATGAGGAGTTTGTGGTGTATGTGAAGACGGAAGACGGAAGACCGAAGACGGAAGTCTGATGTTCGAAAACCGAAGAACCAGCTTTGTGAATCTTTGAGCCTTGGCGCCCGGCTGCCGACAGGCAAAGTTGTTGGCTGTTAAACAATTCTTTAAGAAAGAAGTTTATCCTCTATGAGGAAATAGTTATTCCACAAATAATCCAGTCATCACCTCCTTTATAATGTCTGAATTTTCTTCGTAATATTCCTGTGGAGTAGCCACGATAAACTGCAATATCCCCCATTCTCCACTGTAGTACAAGTTGTGATATTTAACGTTTTCGCCGTCAATCTCGGCATCAATATCAACATGAATCATTTCCTTACCATTAATTTCTTTTAAGAATGCCGTATTGATTTTAAAATTATCGGAAGCCCGTGACATATTGTACAGGGCAGCTGCTTTGAGTTGCTGTAACGTTAGGGCTTCTTTTTCAGCGATGACCAGGCAGAAAACCGATTGATCCTTACTAAAGAAAGTCACATCAGCAATGGGGTTTATCATATCATTGGGCACTTGTTCCCATTGGTCTTCATTAATCTTTAAATTGTATTTATATCCATTGCTGCCGGCTATCTTAAGGTTGTTGTTTTTTGAACATCTAACTTCATAATCAATGGCTTTTTCATAAGCTTCATCCGCATCAAAAAAATCGTTGTATGTTACATTTGGATTGGGATGGTTTTCCACATAAGGAGCTATAATGCTTTCGATAGAATCTTTATGTGCCATAGCCCAGTTTTTTCCGGCAGTCATGCTAAGCTGATTTACTATGGGGTAAGTTTCTATCATTTTTCGGCCAATGGGAGTTTGATATAGCTGAATCATTTGTTTTATCTCATCATGGCTGTACACATTATTATAAATCAGGGCAAGGCTGTCCATTAATTCGTCCATTCCTTCCTGTAAATAGCTGCTGACGGAATCCCATGCTTCAGACATTTCGTACCCATAATCGGTTTTATACATGTTCATCATGTTTTGTATCATGGATTTACCTAACTGGTTGCTGTTTGTGATTGTCAGAAGGTGATGAATGTCATTCATTTTCTCATCCTGACCAAAGGCATTAGTTTGTAACGCAATTGCAAGTACAAGATAGATTAGCTTTTTCATGGATTCATTATTGATGAAGGTTTAAAAATACATAAAAGTTTTAGATTACATGAAACAGGCTCATAATCTATTTAAGCTTTATAGTCCCCCCGAATCCCAAAAAACAAACTTGGTGAATATTGGTGCCTTAAAGCCCCTGGCTGTGGCAGGCAAGGTTGTTGGCTGTTGTTTTCAGATCGAAGCTTTAATAAGCTGGAAGTCAATTCTATCACTGGTCGTGGCGCTTTCAATACGTTTTGTTATCCAAAAAATCCCCATCAAATTCAGACAAACATTTTGTTAAGGACACCACCGTACAAAATAGATGATCTCGTTCGCCTGTATGGCTTTTTGAAGGGCAGGGGGGAACAGTTGCATGATATCTTTGTAATGATTGCTTGTATCCAGATAAGGGATCAGTTTGCCGGGTTCCAGCATGCCTTCTATTTTGTTGGGTGTCCACCCGGCATCATAACAATAAAAATCGATAAAGGTGTAAGTGCCTCCCTCAAAAGTATATTGAAATACCAGATCATCAAACCTGAGTTTTTCGGCTTGTATGCTATCCACCCACTGCACCTGGTTATAATCAGCACACCACATCATGGTATCCAGCAAAAGCAGGTTGATGGTATCGAAATGAACAGTGCCGGGATTGGAATAGTACAGGTCATAATGATAATTTGGACGCAGGGAATCCTGGTAGGGGATGGTATATAAGGTATCTGCTATGGGTACCATGCTTTTGGGCTTAAAATCATATTCGGGTTGGCTCAACGGAAAGAGGGTATCAGATAGGACCGTTTTGTTCACGGCAAAAATGGTTTCCTTTAGGGTGGTGTCAAAGTCAGGAATTTTGCTGAAATCAATCCTATCAATAGGAATTTTTGGGAAAATTTCCCATTCATCTCCGTAAAAATAATGGATGGCATTAAACACCATGGGGTCATAATCATGGGCATATTCGTAGTTTTCCACCCAGTGGTATGGTAATTCGAATTGTATGTAGCCTGATCCAACATTTCCTGCAGTGGTGTAATACGTAACCCGCATCAGTAACATGCTGCATGGGTTGTCTGCTGATGCGGAATTGGTTCGGAAGATAATCAATACAATAAACAAATACAATATCCGGAACGAAATAAGAAAATGGTTTTTCATAGGGCTAAACATATTCTTTTTTTACAAAGATAAAAGTGTTTTAATAATATTTGATTTTAATGATTGTCCGCTATGGTACCTATTGATTGAACTCACAAATATCACGGCACATGAAAATTTAATAGCCACGAATGCACGAATGACAAAGTCATTCGACTTGAGTTTGGCCTTTTGACTTATTTTTTTCAAGAATAAAAATGCATAGGTATA
>CAZZBU010000042.1:0-28595 GCA_964652315.1 uncultured Bacteroidales bacterium | reverse complement strand
AAAACATTTTAAAGGAATAAGAGTTTAATCCCCAGGAAATTTAAAATATTAATTTATTATTTTCAAACCCATTATGAGTCGTATACTACAACTTTTACTGGCATTAACGTTTGTTACAGGATCTGTTGCAGGCCAGAAAACGTTTACACAAACCGGTGATGCCTCTTACTACAGTGATGAACTTACAGGCCGCTATACGGCAAGCGGTGAAAAATATGATACCCTGGCCTATACAGCTGCCCATATGACCCTGCCTTTTGGCACGCATGCACGGGTAACCAACATGAAAAACGGACGATCAGTGGTGGTAAAAATAAATGACCGTGGCCCTTTTGTCTCCGGCCGGGTGATTGATCTCTCAAAGGCGGCTGCCAGGGAAATTGGATTGTTGCAAGAAGGCATTACAAGAGTGAAAATTGAAGTGGTAAACAGAAGTGAGGCTATTGGCCCAAGGATTCTGCCCAAAGAAGAAGAAGAAAAAAATACAATTAAAAGTCCGGTGGTTACACCTGCCATAAAACCACAACCTGCTCAGGCAAATCAGAATACCCCCGCGCTTATATCCGGTTTAATAAAAGTTAATGCTGTAACTTCTGAGGATAAGGGATATGGGGTACAGATTGGTTCCTATACACAAATACAGAATGTTTTTGAAATTGTTGCCAGCCTGAACCATCCCTGCTATATCCAGGTTACTCAAAAAGAAGGAGAAGAACCTTTATACCGGGTTATTGCAGGCGACTTTCCAGACAGAAAACAGGCTGAATCATTAAGAAACAGCCTGACAGGCACCTACTCCGGATGTTTTGTTGTAAATGTTGAAAGCCTGTTGAAATAATTCCGGGTTATCATCCGGTAGTCCGGAATGATCCGGCTATTTTCAAATCACGAGGAGACAGATTTAGGACAAGGGTATTGGCATTATTGATAACCTGATGTCCGTAACTGCCGGATATAAGGCTCAGACTGGAGTCTTTTTCTCCTATGATGGAAATAATATCTGCATCCACCTCATGTGCATAGTTAACTGTAAGATCACTGACATTTTCACCCATAAGCGAGGCATGTTTGTAGTTGATGTTTCTATCATCCAGGTATTTTTTCACCTGATTGTGATAGGCATTCAGCTTGCGCTGTATTTTTTCATCCCTACTGGCACACACAGCTATGCAATGAATTTCAGCACCAAAAAACCGGGCATAATCCACGGTAAAAGGTACCTTCTGGCGGGTTTCCGATATAGCGTTTATGGGCAATACAATTTTTTTTATCGCCTTGGGTACATTTCCGTGCCGCACTGTGATAACCGGCCGGGTGGTGGCAGTAATCACCTTAAAAGCATTGCTGCCGATAAAAATTTCCTCAAACCCTGACGCTCCATGCGTTGAAGTAACAATCATGGAATCATTATATGAGTGTGCCTGATTCACTATCTCGGCATATATCTTACCCTGCTTAATAATGTAGCGGAGTTTTGATTCATTTCCTAACCTGGATTCATACTGACCAAGGATTTTTTCAAACTCCCGTATGGCCATTTTCTTCTCATCATCAACAGATCCGCGATAATCACCACTTTTCTTTTGTACATAAACCAACTGAATATTCACATACCCGTATTGCGACAATAAAACAGCCACATCTAAACCATGAAGCGCATCTTCAGAAAAATCAACGGGGACAATTATATTTTTAATCATAATGCTACAAGATTAAGGTTTCACCTATCTGCTAAACAGCACTGATACATGAAATAAAATTACGAATTTTTGTAGAATAATTTGTATACGCTAAAAATCATAAAGTTGTTATAGCAATCATCGGTTTTGCTGAACAACATCGAATGAAAAACGAAAAAACAGACAAAAACGTGTATTCAAGGAACTAATTTTTTGATGGGAATTGAAAAATAAATACCCTTCATGCTTTAATCATAATTAAACTGCTGACCATGGCCCATAAATCCGGAACAGGTAACACATGTTTACTTAATTAGTTGTTTATGAGTCCGTTGCTATTTGATTTGCATTAAACACCCTTGTGTATCATGGAAATATTTTTAAGTCTTCGGACATACTCTTTCATTTTAAAATAGTATTTTTAAGCCCTTGTTTTAAGATAAAACTATGAAAAATAAGACTTTACTTATCTTTCTAGCCTTTTTGGGTATGGGCTTTGGAGCTGTTGTCGGACCACAAACCAGCCAAATACAAGTCCTTTATGGTCTGACTACTTTCATGTCTGGATTGATACCTTTTATGGGCTTTATCATGTTTGGTCTTTTATGCATTACCATTGATGCCAAACCAGCACGTAGTAACAAAATATCAAGATTTATGGTAACTGCCATAATTGGAGGGGGTATCTTACCGTTATTTTATGGTATCGTTGCCGGTGCTTTTACGCTTAGGGCAGGTTTTTTTGTTCCTCTGCTGGCAATTATATATATTCTTTTTTTACCATTTAAAGCAAAAGTAACTTCATGAATGTATCCACTGATGATAGAATAGTAATGACCCTGGATGCGGGTGGAACCAACTTTGTTTTTTCGGCCATGCAGGCCAACAAGGAGATAGTTGAGCCCATTTCATTGCCTTCGGAAGCACATGATCTGGACAAATGCCTGGGAAATATTGTGAAGGGGTTCCAGGAGGTTAAAGATAAACTAAAGGCCACCCCTGTAGCCATTAGTTTTGCCTTTCCCGGACCCGCAGATTATCCCAACGGCATCATCGGAAATCTACAAAACCTTCCATCGTTCCGTGGGGGCATTGCACTTGGTCCAATGCTGGAGAAAAAATTCAACATTCCGGTGTTCATCAACAACGATGGCGACCTGTTTGTATATGGTGAAGCCATTGCCGGTTTTCTGCCTGATGTGAACAGCATGCTGGCAAAAGAAGGCAGCCCCAAGCAGTATAAAAATCTTTTCGGAATTACACTTGGAACAGGATTTGGAGGAGGAATAGTAAGGAATAACGAACTTTTTATCGGTGATAATTCGGCCGGTGGCGAAATCTGGGTTATGCGCAACAAAAAGCATCCCCGGGCTTTTGCCGAGGAAGGGGCGAGCATTCGCGCGGTTCAAAGAGTATACGGTGAACATAGCGGTGAGAAAAATGTCACACTCACTCCAAAAGAAATATTTGATATTGCCGAAGGTACGCGTGAAGGAAATCAAAAAGCAGCCCTGGTAGCTTTTGAAGAATTGGGCGAAGTGGTGGGCGATGCCCTGGCTAATGCCATTACCCTTATTGATGGTTTAATAGTAATAGGTGGCGGGCTTACCGGGGCATTTAAATACATTATGCCCAGCATCATCAGAGAAATGAACGGGACCATCGAATCATTGAACGGTGAGAAAATAGACCGCATAGCGCTTAAAGCCTTTAACCTGGAGGACAAAGAAGATATCGCAGTTTTTCTCCACGGTGATAAGAAAAAAATTGTCATTCCTTACTCCAATGAGACCGTTTTTTATGATTCAATGAAACGCATTGGAGTGGGTTTGTCAAAACTGGGTACCAGTAAAGCCGTTTCCATTGGTGCTTATGCTTATGCATTGAACCGCTTGAATAAGATTTAAACAATAAAAACTATTATAATATGAAGGAAGTAGTAATCGGAATTGATATTGGTGGCACATACACCAAATATGGCATTGTAGACCGTAACGGAGTAGCTTTGGCTGAGAGTTATACAAGTACTGATCAGTTTAATGACATAAACTCATACCTGGACAACCTACAGGCCGAAATTGAAAATACCATGACTGATATCTCTGAAGAAATTGACATTAAGGGAATTGGTATTGGCGCTCCTAACGGAAATTATTATCACGGAACCATTGAACAGGCACCAAACTTAAAATGGAAAGGCATTGTGCCTTTTGTTGAACTGTTTAAGAAGTATTACAACCTGCCAATGGTACTTACCAATGATGCAAACGCTGCTGCTCTGGGCGAAATGATTTACGGCGGAGCCAAGGAAATGAAAAATTTCGTGGTCATCACTCTTGGTACAGGACTTGGAAGCGGGTTGGTAGTGAATGGTGAACTGGTTTATGGCCATGATGGTTTTGCCGGTGAACTGGGCCATGTAACTATTATTCCCGGAGGACGTATGTGCTCCACCGGCCGCAGGGGAAGCCTCGAAACTTATGTGTCGGCAAGTGGTATCAAACGCACAGTATTTGCCTTACTGGCCGATTCCATTGAAGATAGTGAATTTAGAGATATCACTTTTAACCAGCTTACATCAGCCATGATCTCCGATGCTGCCAAACGTGGGGATAAAATTGCCCTGGAGGCATTTGATTATACTGCAAAGATACTCGGGCGGGCGCTTTCTGATACTGTGGAACACCTAAGCCCGGAAGCCATTTTCCTTTTTGGCGGACTGGCCAAGGCAGGTGATTTAATCTTTGAGCCTACAAAAAAATACCTCGAAGAAAACCTGCTGCCCATTTTCAGAAACAAAGTGAAGCTTATTCCGTCGCAGATACACGAAGCCAATGCTGCTGTACTGGGTGCAAGCGCCCTGGCATGGAAAGAGCTGGAAAAATAAGATTGTATTAAATCGTATAAACCAAAGCCGCCGGATGCATTGAATTATTTTTCATTGCTGTCCCGCGGCTTTTCTATTTTACAGTACGCTATTACCTGTTTATCGACATATTAAATGGTAACTTGTTATCCCCGTTTTTATAACCGACTATTTTCTTCTGCAGAATAGTGGTAATCCGGTACATCACCGGTACAATAACCAGGGTAAGGAAGGTGCTAAAAGCCAGTCCGAAAATAACGGTCCATGACATGGGTCCCCAAAAATTCACCATATCACCCCCTACATAAAAATTCGGATTATATTCACTGAAAAATCCTGCGAAGTCAAAATTTATCCCAAGAGCCAGAGGCAACAACCCAAGAATGGTAGTAATAGCTGTAAGCAGTACAGGACGTAACCTTGTTTTTCCACCCTGGATGATGCATTCAGTGGCCACATCCACCGGCAGAAAGTCTTCTTCTCCTAATTCCAGTTCTTTTCTCCGTCTGGCCTTAAGCAAATCAATGTAATCAATGAGTACAATAGCATTGTTCACCACAACACCGGCAAGGGAGATAATGCCTATACCGGTCATGATAATGATGAAATCCATGTTAAAGGTGGCGAGTCCGCCAAACACACCAATAGTACTGAAAACCACACTTGCCATGATAATTCCCGGACGAATCAGGGAGTTGAACTGCGACACAAGGATAATCAGGATAAGGGCAAAAGCCACAAGGAATGCATTCAATAGAAAACTGGATGCTTCGTCCTGTTCCTGCTGCTCGCCGGTAAAGGCATAATCATAACCGGCCGGCATATCAAAATCTTCAAGAACCCGTTCTATTTGCTGGTTAATGCTGTTGGCATTATATCCTTCAATAATATTGGAATACAAGGTAATTACCCGGTCCATATCCTTTCGACGAACAGAACTAAAGGTACTGGTATAATTGAAATCGGCAACTGCTGAAATAGGGATATGTCTTGGAGGCCCATCGCCATAAACAGGTATTTTCAAATTTTGTAAGGCTGACAGGTTATAGCGGTATTCATCTTTTAGACGGATCATGATGGGATAATCATCCTCTCCAACTTTAAAGTCAGATACCTCCTGCCCAAATAAGGCCTGACGAATGGCCAATGCAATCTGTTGGGTAGAAAGTTCATACATCTGTGCTTTGTTGCGATCAATATCCACAGTAAGCTCGGGTTTTGAGGTACTGATATTCATCTTAAGTCCTTCAATTCCTTCTATTTCGGCCAATTCAATGATGGTTTGAAGGGTGTCAGCCAGATGAATAAGCTGATCAAAATCCTGACCGATGATCTCAACATTGATGGGCCTGCCGGTAGGCGGACCATTCTCGTCTTTCTGAAACTCAAGCTGTACACCGGGGTACCTGCCTAGTAATGTTTCACTGAGGTTATTCATTATATCCGATGTATTTTTACCTCCCCGGTCTTCCCAGTCAACAAAGCTAATAGTAACAATGGCCTCATTCGGTTTACCGGTGGCACTGAAATCATTTGGATTTCCCTTACCCACTGTTGTCAGCACAGATTCTACAATGGAATCATGTGGTTCAAGAAACTCGAAAATGTCTTTTTCCATCTCTTTCATAAATTCGTTGGTACCGGTAATATCTGTACCCACCGGCAGTTCAGCAATTACATTAATGTAGGTAGGATCGTTATCCGGGAAAAAGAGCACATCAGGCCAGCGGCCAAAAAAGAACATAATAGTTAATATCAGCGTTACAGCCGTGCCTGCCAAAAACCAGACAGGATTACGTTTGCGCAGTGAAAATGCAAGTGTTTTCAGGTAATAGTTCTCAAGTTTCTCCAGAAATACGTCCTTAAACCATGATTCCACTTTATGCAACAAGGTATGGTAAAACACACCCAGCAAACCAAACAATAGCAGGAGATTACCGATGACAATTATAAATGTTTTGTCGGGTAATACCAACAATTTAAGTGCAATAAGAAAAATTCCTCCGATAATCATGATGGAAGCGATCTTCAGCCCCTTTTTTTGCCTTTCGGCAGTGTGTTCCTCATCCTTGTTAACCCTGATAAAGGTAGCTGCAATGACCGGTATTAACACCAGCGCCACAAACAAAGAGGATGTAAGCACAATGATGAGGGTAATGGGCAGGTATTTCATAAATTCACCAACAATGCCCTGCCACAGGGCCAGTGGAAGAAAGGCTGCCAGGGTAGTTGCCGTGGAGGTGATGATGGGTACTGCAATTTCACCCACAGCCTGTCGGGCAGCTTCAAAGGGTTTATACCCCTCATCTACAAATCGGTAAATGTTCTCCACTACCACAATGGCATTATCCACAAGCATACCCAGCGCCAAAATCAGGGAAAAAAGCACGATCATGTTGATTCTGAAATCGATCACTCCGATAATGATAAACGAAAGCAGCATGGACATAGGTATGGCAAGTCCCACAAACAAAGCGTTGCGCAAGCCCAGGAAGAAAAACAATACCATAATCACAAAGATTACCCCCATATAGATGCTGTTTTCCAGGTTATTGAGCTGCATTTTCACCATCTCGCTCTGGTCATTGGTAATGGATATTTTTACGTCCCGGGGTAACATCTGATTTTCCTTTGCCTGATCAAGCTTTTCCATGATTTTATTTGTTGCCGACAGGAGATTCTCCCCTCCTTTTTTAATTACCTGCACCGATACCACAGGCTGATGATTCAGGCGCGCAAAGCTGGAAGGTTCGGCATAACCATCAATGACTTCAGCTACATTGTTGAGATAAATAATATTGTCCACATCCTTTTTTACAATTATATCTTCAAGCTCGCTCACGCGATCAAACTCTTCATCAATACGGATGGTCCTTCGGGTTTTCCCCAGGAGAATCTCACCCCCTGACATAGATACATTCTCATTCTGGATGGCTGTGGCGATATCATTAAAGGTTACATCCAAGGCCTCCATCTTAATCATGTCGATGTTGACTTTAATTTCCCTTTCGTTCACCCCTTCAATCTCTACCTTGGATACTTCGGAGATTTCTTCCAGCTCATCCTCCAGGTATTCAGCATAATCATTTAATTCTTCCACACTGTAATCGCCTGAAAGGTTGATGTTTATAATGGGGAATTCCGATAAATCAATGTCAAATACATTGGGTCCGGGAAAAACATCGCTGATGGGGGGCAATTCGTTTTTTGCCATGTCCACAGCATCCTTCACCCTGGTTTTGGCATCCTCAAGATCCACATCTGTATTAAATTCCACAAAGATCATGGAAGCATCAGAGGCTGAAATTGAAGTAAGCTCTTTCAATCCGCGAACACTTTCCAGTTCTTTTTCCAAAGGACGTGTCACCAGGTTTTCAATATCCACAGGAGAGTTCCCCATGTAAACAGTATTAACCATAATTTGTGGCCAAACAATTTCAGGAAACAACTCTTTTGGCAGGTTTCGATAGGTATATATCCCGAAGCCAAGGATTATCAGGATTAATAAATAAACGGTATTCTTATTTTTTAAAGCAAGTGTTGTCAGGGGAAAGTTTCTGATCACCTGCTCGGATAATCTTTTCGATTTACTCATTGCATTAACAGTTTAGGGTATTATTGAATTCTTACCGGTATTCCTGAATTCACCAGGTTGAAACCTCTGACAATAACTTTATCTCCTTCATCTAATCCGCTGGTAACCATGGTCTCATCTTCATAAGATAACCCTGTTTCAATATATTTTTTCTGGGCAATCATTTGTCCGTTTTCTTCTTTAGCAACGTACACATAATTACCAGTGATATCGTTTTTGATTATCAAAGAAGGAATTACAAAAGCCTCATCAGAGCTAAAATCCTTAATTCTCAAGGTGGATACCATATAAGGTTTAATTTTCTGTTCGCTGTTTTCAAGCAAAACTTCAACTTCAAACGTCCTGCTACCGGCATTGATTACTTTTGCAACCCGCTCAACAGGCACTTCAATTTCCAATTCCGGCAGGTTTGAAAATGTTACTGCCACCAATTGCCCCTTTTCAATATCGCCGATATACTTTTCTGAAATATCCACTGTCACGGATAAATCATCAATGTTCACCATTTCGAGCACCGGGGCCATTTGTGAAGCCAACTCCCCTTCTCTTAAGAAAACCTTATCCACATAACCGGCAAACGGAGCCCGGATCTGCGACATGCGCAACTGTGCTTTGGTTGACTTTAACTGGGATTCAAGGGACTCTTTTTGTGCTTTGGCCTGCAGATACTGAATTTCAGAACCAATGTTTTGTTCCCACAGATTCTTTTGTTTTTCAAATGTTTCACGGGCCAGATCAAGATTGGATTCGATCTGCTCAGTGCTGCTCTCAATGGATTCGGTGTTCAGAGAAATAAGGAGTTGCCCTTTATATACCCATTGTCCCTCATCAATATGAATGGTTTCAATCCGCCCGGGCACCTCAGGCATTACCTGAGCATAATCCTGTGCCTCAACCTCGCCATAGGCAATAATATAATGGGTGAATTCTTCCGGATTAATTGTCATGATTTCAACCGGAATAGCCTCATCCTTTTTGGTAGTATCAGATAGCTCTTTTTCCAAATCATTGATCTGCTTTTCGATTTGATTTATTTTTTCTTTTTTTTGAATTATTCTCTTCTTAATCTGTTCATCGCTGGGATTGCAACCTGCTATCAGAATAAGGCCCAGAAGTATAAATATATTCCGCATTTTCATGTCTATTTCGTATTAGATGAGTTGATAATTTTTATAATAAGTTAAGTGCTTGTTCAAGTGAAATCTCAGCATTCAATAAGTTCAAAACTGCATTCAGGTATTGGGTGTTTGCATTCAGGTACTGGTTATTTACCTGGGTAAGCTCCAGGCTTGAAGCCATACCTTCTTTATATTTAATTAATGTCCGCTGGTATATTTTTTTTGTTAATTCAATGTTTTCCTGTTCGGTTGTATAGGTATCCAGGGCATTTCTGTATTCGGAGCGGGCCTCTGCCACAGCCATATATAATGATTCTTCTGTGCGCCGGGTATTGTTTTTTGCTTTATCCAGCTCTATGCCGGCCTGCTGTACCCTGGCTAAACGCTGGCCGCTGGAAAAAACAGGTACACTCAACGAAACCCCCAACATATGATTGATGGTAAAATCAAAATCCGGCCGGTTGGTTTTATCCGTATAAGAATAAAAACCGGACAGGGAGGGCAACAATTTTGATTTTTCGCGCTTTAGGGATAGCTCCTGTATCTTTTCCTGTGTTTGTAACAACTGATAATCCACGTTATCCTCCAATGAAAAGGGCTGATTAACAACCTCCTTGTCGGAATCTGTCATAACCTCATTGAGCGACTGGGTTAACTCAACATCATTGTCATGATCAATACCCAGTTGAAGCTTAAACAAGCGGTAGGATATTTCGAGCTGCCTTTCCATGGCTTTGCGCGAATTTTCCATGGTATTATAGGAAAGCTGAAGTTGATCCAGCTCTGTTTCTTCCAGAAAGCCATTCTCAACCATAGCCCCGGTTTCATCAATTAATTTCGACATATTAACGAGGGTTGAGTCCAGAATATCCATGTTTTCCTGCAATACCAGCACCGAATAATACGAAGTGGCCACTGCCGATTTGGTGTTGTCCTCGGTTTTGTCTACCGCGTTTTTGGATAATTCCAGGAAGGTACGACTTGCCTGAAGGCCGACAATATATTCGCCGCTAAAAATAAGCTGGCTGACTGTAAAACCATACGTTACGGTGTTTCGAACTGCAATTGGGCTTTCAGCTTCACTTAGCCCTTGCATAATTGGTTGAAATTCGCCAGGATGCAGCTCTTCCAGTTTATTTAGAATGGGCATAAAACCTGAGCCAAAATCAAAGGTAGGGATCTCTCCGGGGACATGCTGATAATCGCCTGTTCCGCTTACCTGTGGCAACCCAATAGCTGTGGTTGCCCATACCTCTTTTTTCGCTGATTGAATGTCAAGTTCGGCATTGCGGACATCATAATTATGCTCCAGGGCATAATTCATAGCCTCGTTAAGACTGAACCGGTAAACCGTATCGTTTTGCGCCCCGGCATGAATGCCACACACGATAGAAAACAAAAACAATAAGTGGATTCTCATCTTCATCATACAGATTATTTAATTGATTGTATATATTCGTCAAAATCTTTTAACCGCTCCTGCAATATTTCAATGCCCCTTTCATTGGATATCCCACGGATATGATAGATTAGCACTTCACGGATAAATGCTTTGGAATTGTACTCTTCCGGCTGAAAAATATCGGTGTTCAGTAAATTTTCAAAACGGGCTACATTGATGCGGGCAATGATTTCCTCATTCACCTCTTCACGATACATGCCTTCAGCCTTCCCCTTTTTAATATTGTTAATAATGGAATCCAGCATTTGATTGCGCCGGGTTTCCTGAACTTTTGCGAAAAGGTCCGGATAGTATTTTTTAAGATCATATCCGGCAGCAGGACTTGACTCTTTCAGCATTTTCAACACATGCTTGTTGACTTCAAAGACCTCTTCAATGGCGTTAAGGTTTCTATTATAAATTTCACCAAATTCACATTTTCTGCCTTCAATTTCAAGGCTCACAATTTTATCAACCAACTCATTTTTGTCGTTTACATATTGATATAGTGTCTTTTTTGACATGCCCAGTTCGCGGGCTAAATCATCCATTGTAACACTCTTAATTCCATACCTCAGGAATATTTCTTTTATCTTATAAAGAAGGTTTTTAAGCGTTTCTTCCATTTCCTGTGTTTCATAAATTGAAAAAAAATGTGGAAACAATTATTATGCCAATAGTTTCCTTAGTATACTATGTATAGATTGTGCAAAGGTATTTTCTTTCAACAATTTATTAATCACTTAAATTTAAAATATGGTTAAGAAATTCATATATAAAACGTTCGCTAGATTAGTGATTTAAATCACCCCAGAAAGTAATTTATTTCAACGATTAAATCTTGACATAACATGATAGTTAATCTATCTTTGGTAACGACAATTAAAAATGACGAAGGATGCAGGGAATTATTTCAGTGGGGATGAAAAAAAATCAAAAAATTGTTATTTCGAAAACACATGAATCGCCAGGCTTTGTAATTGATTGGGGTACAGGCATTATAGACATCAGCGGAAAATCAACCCTGGAAAACCCTGTACAATTTTTTAAAAAAATTCTGGCCAATCTGACTGATTATTTCGATAATCCACGACCATTTACAACCATAAATTTCAGATTGGACTATGTAAATACTGCCTCATCAAAATGGGTATTTTACATTTTAAAAAACATTGAATCAAAACATCAGCTAAAAACCTGGGTTGAAATAAACTGGTTTTATGAATCGGATGATGAATCCATTCAGGAAGCCGGTGAAGTTTATAAAAACCTGGTAAAAGCGCCATTCAACCTTTTTCCTGAAGAATACTAGTGTCATTTGTATTTTTGCGATTGAACCAGCCAAGGTTTTCAACCATCGTCAGGTATGCCCCATTAATGGGTCAACGACCCTGATGGTGACTAAGCGGCATTATTGGCCTGACATGACACAAGTGCTTTAGAAGGCGGTAAAATTGCTTGTCTTTTCCAGGGAAGCAACTAACTTTTCTTCGAAACTAAGGGTATCTAAAAGGCTTTTTTATGACAAATGTCACGCAAATGTACACCAGACATGTCTTTTGGCGGAAAACACGTAAAAAAAATACGTGTTTTTATTAGGATAATTGAGGGTTTTTTCGCTATTTCGCATTGTGTATTTGATATACATTTGTAATGTAAAACAAAACGAAAGAAAATAATCTTAAACAGATTTTTCATAGTTTAGTTTTGGTTAGTTTAGGTTAGTTTAAAGTTTTTTATTTAGGGTTGTTTTAGTGTGGTTGGTTTTCAGGATAGCGTCGCCTGACGCTATCCTGTTTTTTTTTCAATTTTTAAGAAAAACAGGCCTATTTTTCTTTCCGGGAATACAGAATCCATCTTTTGTCGGCATTTACGTAAAATCATATACGTACCATGGTGTACTTTACACGGACAAAAATGGGTTTATTCCGAAACCAATTTACGTGAAAATGCTATTTTTATTTCGCTGTTTATCGTTAATCTTTGTCCTTATAATTAATTTTATTCAGCATGAACAAATACAGGGTTTTATTAGTAGATGATCACAACAAATTCTTAAAAGCATTTAAATTCTTATTGATGGACAGCTTTGCTGACCGGATTAAGTTTATTGATGTGGCCAACAACGGAAATGAAGCCCTTGATTTATTGCAGGAAAAAATCTATGATGTTGTTTTCATGGACATTGACATGCCAGAAATGGATGGCATTACAGCAACCCGCATTATTAATGAAAATTACCGGAATGTAAAAGTGGTGGCTTTATCGTTTCATTCAGATATGAAATACATTCTCAAAATGATTGAAGCCGGTGCCCGCAATTACCTCATCAAAGAAGAAATCAATAAAGAAGTACTTGAAATGGCTTTTCTGGCCTGATAATTAACTAAAAAATTGTAGGTTTGGTGGTATTTAAAAAAAAGCACAAACCTTGATTAAATTAGTTAATTGTAGCATAAAGTATGAAAAACATCCCATTTTTTCCGGATTAACCCTTGCCATTAATCCCGGTGAAAAATATTTAATCGATGGACCCTCAGGCACAGGCAAATCATCTCTTTTAAAGGCATTGCTGGGATTTGTACCTTTCCATACTGGGGAAGCAGCAATTGCCAAACTTCCTATAAATGCACATAATATTAAAAAAATAAGGCAGCAAACAGCCTATTTGCCTCAGGAAATTAACCAGCCTTTTGACCGGATCAGCGATCTTTTTTATGCTCCCCATCACTGGAAGAACAATCACAAAAAATCATCAACCCAGGAAGTGAAAAACCAACTGGCCCGGTTCAACCTCGATGAGGGCATTTTATCCAAAACTTACAGCACTGCTTCAGGCGGGCAAAAACAACGGTTATTGCTGGCATCCATACTTTTATTAAACAAACCCGTATTGTTGCTCGACGAAGCCTTCTCGGCCCTCGACACTCAGAACGTAGACAGGGTAATGAAATTCCTGGTGGCACAAAAAGAGATTACGATGCTCATCGTGGCACATAATGTTCATTATGAACAATATAACCTAAAAAAGCTATATTTACCAGACTTTAATCAATCGTCATGAATGAAATAGCAGGCATCAGCTGGATAAATCTATCCCTTGGATATGTTTTACTAATTATCCCTTTGTTTTTATTATGGTATTTTCAAACCGGATTGGTTAAGGATACAATCATAGCCCTGGCACGGATGACCATTCAGCTATCCCTTGTTGGGGTGTATCTAAAATTTCTTTTCGATCTTAATGCCGGCTGGCTTAATGTTACCTGGGTTTTTGTGATGCTGGTTGTTGCTACTTTTTCGGTTACCAAACGAAGCGAGTTGAAACAGCGCATGTTCTTTTTACCTGTGTTTCTGGCGGTATTTCTTTCGGTATTGCTCATTGATGCCTTTTTCCTGGGCGTTGTCATTAAACTGCCGAATGTCTATGACGCCCGGTACCTTATTCCCATCACAGGCATGATCATCGGAAATACACTAAAGAGCAACATCATGGCACTCAACTCTTTTTATAGTGAAGTGAGTAAAAACCAGGAATACTATCAGTTTTCGCTGGCCAACGGTGCCACCCGGCGCGAAGCCACAGGCCCATATATTTCAAAAGCATTGCGCCAGGCATTTAATCCTACAATAGCCACCATGTCAGTGGTGGGCATCATATCCCTGCCGGGAATGATGACAGGTCAGATCCTGGGAGGCAGTGACCCGGATGTAGCTGTCCGGTATCAGATTATGATTATGATTTCGATATTCATCGTGGGTACTTTATCGGCCATGCTGAGCATCATCTTTTCCAATATGGTGGTATTTGACGCTTATGACAAGTTTAAGGAAAACCCCATGCGTAAATAGCTGATTTTGTTTGATCAGGCTTTTGCCAGGGTAAAAGCAAATGAACTTCCTTTATCCAGGCTGCTCCGGACATTAATGGTTTGATTGTGGGCTTCAATAATATGCTTTACAATGGACAACCCCAGGCCGGTACCTCCCATATCGCGCGAACGGCTCTTATCTGTTCTGTAAAAACGTTCAAAAATGCGGTTTAAATCCTTTTCGGCAATGCCGATGCCGTTATCGGTCACTTCAATTAAAAAATTATCGCCCATCTCCATAAACGAAACCGTGGTTTTGCCGTTGTTTATCCCATATTTAATTGAGTTGACGAGCAGGTTATTGGCTATTTCAAAAATACGGTTTCTGTCAGCATATACCAGCAAAGGTTTTTCGTATTTTTTATCAAATGTAAGGGATATGTTTCTCTCCCGTGCCAGCATCTCCTGCAATTCAAAAACTTCTTCAAACAATTGAATAATATTAAATTTGGTATATTCCAGGCGCAGTTCGCCGGATTCAAGGCGGGCAATGCTTTCCAAATCCTCAACAATTGAAATCATCCGGTTGATGCTTTTCTCTGTCCGCTCAAGGTATTTGCGGTTAATGGACGAATCCTCCAACCCCCCGTCCAGCAAAGTAAGCACATATCCCTGGATATTAAATATGGGTGTTTTCAACTCATGGGATACATTCCCTAAAAATTCTTTCCGGTATTTTTCAAGTTTTCTAAGCTGGGCAATTTCACGGGTTTTATTGCGGGCCCAGATGATCACTTCATTTTTTACTTCATTGATAATATCTTCTTTCTTCTCAAGATTTTTTTCCAAATCCTTTTCAGACAAATTGATGTTATGAATGGTTTTGTAAATGGGATTAATTTTTTGCAGGATGAAATTCTTTAACGAATAATACACAGCTGCAAAAATGATGGCAGCATTGAGCAGTAATACAATAAATATAACCGGGGATAAAGTTTCCGGGTCATTATTGTATATGATAAATAATAATATTCCTGAAAGCAACGCTGATAATAACGCGGTAATCAGTGCTAATTGCCTGGGGGAAGTAGTTTTCACTATACGGGTACCATTTAATTAAACAAACATCATCTGAAAATGCAAAAAACTGCCATATTCAGAAAAAATTATTCGAAGTTAATGATATCAAGGTAACAAAAAAGCGTTGCTAAAACTCTTAGCACTAACTTAATGAAAAGTTTACAAATAAATCACACCGCTATTTTCCAAGTTGCTGGCGAACAATCCTGGTAATGTATTTTCCAATGATATCAAACTCGAGATTTACAACAGTACCGGGTTTAAACTGATGAAAATTGGTGACATCGTAGGTAAAAGGGATGATGGCAACCTGAAAAGAATTCTCTTTGGAATTGACCACAGTAAGGCTGACCCCATTAACCGATACCGACCCTTTTTCAACGGTCATATAATCATCCTGGGCAGGTTCGTATTCAAAGGTAAAATACCAACTCCCTTCCGCTTCTTTTACCTCAGTGCATACGGCAGTCTGATCCACATGTCCCTGCACAAAGTGTCCGTCAACCCGGGCATCTGCTTTCATGCTGCGTTCAAGGTTTACCTTGTCCCCAATTTGTAACAGCCCGAGATTAGATTTTTCCAACGTTTCTTTAATAGCAGTCACCGTATAGGTTTTTTCATCCTTTTTTACAACCGTAAGGCACACACCATTATGTGAAATGCTTTGATCGATTTTTAATTCATGCACAAAAGAACATTCCATGGTGATATGGAGATTCTCCTGATCCCTTTCCAAGCCCACAACTGGAGCGGCTTCCTCAACAATTCCTGAAAACATAACTGACAGTTTTTATTCGGCGAAATTAGGAATTTATCTTAACGCTTCAAAATGAATTGGTTTTTTACATCGAACCGTCTATATTTGTGGACATTTTTTTTTAGGTTAAAATTAGAGGTACGAATGAGCAAAAAATTTCCTGAATACAAACAATTTAACTTATCCGAAATCAATTCGGAAATACGCACGGTATGGAATGCAGAAAACACTTTTGAGAAAAGCATTGCTTCACGTGAGGGACAACCTTCTTTTGTATTCTATGAAGGACCTCCTTCAGCCAATGGTATTCCGGGAATTCACCATGTGATGGCACGTGCCATTAAAGATATTGTGTGCCGCTTTAAAACCCAGAAAGGCTTTCAGGTAAAGCGTAAGGCAGGATGGGATACCCATGGTTTGCCTGTTGAGCTGAGTGTCGAAAAAACATTAAATATTACCAAAGAAGACATCGGCAAAAAAATAAGCATTGAAGAATACAATCAGCAATGCCGGACCGAGGTAATGAAATATACCCGCGAGTGGGAAGAGCTTACCGAGAAAATGGGGTATTGGGTAAATATGGATGACCCATACATTACCTATGATAACCGCTACATAGAAACCCTTTGGTACCTTTTGAAGGAATTGTTTAATAAAGGCCTTTTATATAAAGGATATACCATACAGCCTTACTCGCCAGCAGCAGGTACCGGTCTGAGCACACATGAGCTAAACCAGCCAGGGTGTTATCGCGATGTTAAGGATACAACCTGTGTGGCACAGTTTAAGGTCATTGCTGATGAAGCAGCGGCGGAAGTAATGAACGGTGTGGATACCGAACTCTACATCCTGGCCTGGACAACAACTCCCTGGACTTTGCCATCGAACACAGCCCTGGCAGTTGGCCCTGGCATAGATTATGTAAAAATTAAAACCTTCAATCCTTACACGGGTGATCCCATTCATGTAATTCTGGCGAAAGATTTAGTAAAAAGCTTTTTTAATGAAGGTTACAAAGACCTTGCTTTTGATGAATATAAACCAGGGGATAAAAAAATTCCTTACCAAATCGTTTCAGAATATAAAGGATCTGATCTGGAAGGCATCCATTACGAACAACTCATTGATTGGGTTAAACCTGCAGGAGAAGCTCATCGCGTAGTATTAGGCGATTTTGTAACTACCGAAGATGGTACCGGTATTGTACACATTGCCCCCACCTTTGGTGCCGATGACTACCGAGTGGGCCAGCAAAACAACATCGAAGGCCTGATGGTAACCGATAAAGAAGGCAACCAGGGCCCGCTGGTCGATAAAAAAGGACGGTTTGTTCCCCTGGAGGAAATGGACAGTTCCTTTATTGAAACCAGGGTAAACAAAGATACTTATGCCCCCTTTGAAGGACGTTATGTAAAAAACAGCTATGATGAATCGCTCTCAGAGGATGATCCCACGATAGATGTGGATATTGCAGTGATGCTCAAAAAAGAGGGCAAAGCCTTCAGGATTGAAAAGCACATGCACAACTATCCGCATTGCTGGCGCACGGATAAGCCTGTGCTTTATTATCCCCTTGATTCATGGTTCATTAAAACAACAGCGTTGCGCGAAAGGCTTATTGAGCTGAACAATACCATCAACTGGAAACCACAGTCAACCGGCACAGGCCGCTTTGGAAAATGGCTGGAAAACCTGGTAGACTGGAACCTTTCACGTTCGCGGTACTGGGGTACGCCACTGCCAATCTGGGTTTCGGAAGATAAGTCAGAGCAAAAATGCATTGGTTCGGTTGCTGAACTCAAAAAAGAGATTGATGCAGCTGTAAATGCAGGATTTATGACAAAAAATCCACTGGAAAAATACAAAGATGGCGATGTATCAAAGGATAACTACGAATCATTTGACCTGCACCGCCCCTTTGTCGATGAAATTATCCTGGTTGATTCCAAAGGAAATAAAATGTTTCGCGAGCAGGATCTTATCGATGTATGGTTCGATTCCGGGGCCATGCCTTATGCTCAGATGCATTATCCATTTGCAATAAACGACAAGGAATTTAAAGACTTTTACCCTGCCGACTTTATCGCCGAGGGTGTGGATCAAACCCGGGGCTGGTTCTTCACCCTGCATGCCATAGCTGTGATGTTGTTTGACTCCGTTGCATTTAAAAATATCATATCCAACGGCCTGGTCCTTGACAAGAACGGCAATAAAATGTCAAAACGCCTGGGCAACGCCGTGGATCCATTCAAAATAATGGAAAAACACGGGGCCGATCCCTTGCGTTGGTACATGCTGACCAATGCTCAGCCCTGGGATAATCTTAAGTTTGATGCTACCGGCGTGGAAGAAGTTAAACGGAAGTTCTTCGGTACCCTTTACAATACATACTCATTCTTTGCGCTTTATGCGAATATTGATGAATTTACATTTTCCGAAAAAGAAGTTCCACTGGAAGAACGTCCGGAAATTGACCGTTGGATACTCTCCCTACTAAATTCCCTGATTAAGGATGTGGAGACATATTATGAGACTTACGAGCCTACACGGGCCGGACGGGCCATTCAGGATTTTGTAACTGAAAACCTAAGCAACTGGTACGTGCGCCTGAACAGAAAACGCTATTGGGGTGGAGAGAAAAACAAGGATAAACTGGCTGCTTATCAGACGCTTTATTCCTGCCTGGAAACAGTAGCCAGACTGGCGGCACCAATAGCCCCATTTTATATGGAAAAACTCTTCCGCGACTTGAATGGCATCACCCATAAGGTAAAAGAAGAATCCGTTCACCTGGCACATTTTCCTCAATACAATCCAGCACATATTGATAAAGCGCTGGAGGAACGCATGGAAATTGCCCAGACCGTGTCATCCATGATCCTTGGCCTGCGCCGTAAAGTGAATATTAAGGTGCGCCAGCCCCTGCAAAAAATCATGGTCCCTTTGCCGGATGAGAAGTTCAAGGCAAAATTTGAGGCAGTCAAGGATTTGATTTTAACCGAGGTCAATGTAAAAGAAGTTGAATATATTGACGATGCATCCGGGGTATTGGTGAAGAAGATCAAGCCCAATTTCAAAACTCTTGGGCCCAAATACGGGAAAATGATGAAAGGCATTTCTGCTGCTGTCAGCCAATTCGACCAGGCTGCCATTGCGGAATTTGAAAAAAGCGGACATTCCCGGATTGATGTCACTGGTCAATCCATTGAATTAAGCCTGAATGATGTGGAGATAACTTCGGAAGACATCCCGGGATGGTTGGTTGCAAACGAAGGAAGGCTTACCATTGCCCTGGACATTACCCTGACAGATGAACTCAAACAGGAAGGATTGGCACGCGAATTGATAAACCGAATACAGAATTTACGAAAAGATAGTGGTTTTGATGTAACCGATAAAATTAATATTCGTATTCAAAAGCATGATTTGGTAAATGATGCGGTCCAGGCATTTCAGAATTACATCAGTAGTCAGACCCTTGCAGAATCAATTGAATTGGTTGAGCAATTTAACGGTGAGAACACAACAGAACTGGATCTTGATGATGATGTTAAAACGTTAATAAAAATTGATAAGATATAGCAATATAAAAACTTGTCAATAATAATTTTTGTTATATTTAGACTTTAGTAAAAATTCAGACTATGGCTGAAAAAACAAGATATTCAGATGAAGAGCTTCAGGAATTTAAATCGATAATTCTTGAAAAGCTCGATAAAGCTAAGAAGGATTTTGAGCTTTTGAAAAGCGCAATTACCCAAAGCGAAAGTAACGATACCCAGGATACTTCCCCTACCTTTAAGGTATTGGAAGAAGGTGCTGCAACCCTGTCCAAAGAGGAATCAGGAAGGCTGGCCCAGCGGCAGTTGAAGTTTATCCAACATCTGCAGGCAGCCCTGGTGCGTATTGAAAACAAAACGTATGGCATCTGCCGCGAAACCGGAAAACTAATTTCCAAAGAGCGGTTACGCGCTGTACCACATGCTACGCTTAGCATTGACGCGAAGCAAAAGCAAAAATAAGGACCTAAAAATGATATTATTTCCTTAATGTAATGATTGGGACCCGATGCCCCAATCATTTTTTTTGTCATAAATTACATTGAAATATATATTTTTACGCTCCCGGAATATTAATTGATTATCGAATGTCAGTAACAAAAAAAGCAATACTTACCGTTTTCCTCGTCCTTCTGGTAGACCAGACCGTTAAATTCATTGTGAAAACCAACATGATGCTTGGCCAGGAAATAAAAGTATTTGGAGACTGGTTTATCATTCACTTTACAGAAAACGACGGCATGGCTTTTGGCTGGGATTTGCCCGGAGAATTTGGTAAGCTGGCCCTTACCCTGTTCCGGATAATAGCTGTTATCGGTATCGCTTTTTACATCCGCTACCTTATTCGCCAACAAGCCCACCAGGGACTTATTATCTGTATAGCTCTTATTCTTGCCGGTGCTATTGGAAATATTATCGACAGTGTTTTTTATGGGGTAATTTTCAACGACAGTTTTTATAATGTAGCCACTCTTTTCCCTGATGAACCTTATGGTACGTTGATGCACGGACATGTTGTGGACATGTTTTATGTTCCCATCATAAAAACAACTTACCCGGACTGGTTCCCCTTTGTAGGTGGCAACAACCTGGTGTTTTTCAGACCGGTATTTAACATTGCTGATTCAGCCATTTCAGTGGGTGTAATCATTATCCTGATATTCCAAAAAAGATTTTTTCACGGATTAACCTGATTTTTTTAATCCATTGCATTCACCTTTTTGCCATTATTCCATATCTTTATTATTCAGAGATGTTTGTTTCATGTAGAAGTTGAGATGCAATTCATTATTTTTTTTATTGTTTTAATCACATTAATTGTAACCGGACTAATATTCATAAACCGATTAATCGAAAAGCTGATTGGTGTCCGGCATAAATTCAGCAGCACATTTAATCCCGCCCAATACCGCAACTCCATACCAATTAAACCCCAGATACATCAATTTAAAACTTTTGATGGATTAACCGTTTGTTTCAGTCAATTTTCGCCTTCAAGCCACCCTATTAACGGTTGCATTATCCTCATTCATGGCATCCGGTATGGAAAGGAGTATTATTATCCTGTAGCTGCTGAACTTGTAAAAAACGGATACCATTGCCTGGTCCCTGATTTACGCGCTCATGGAGAAAGCGAAGGCCAATACTGCACTTATGGAGCGAAGGAAAAAAAGGATATTTCAACCCTAATCAATTATGCCGAACGAAATTTGAAATTGGAAGGAGGCATAAGTATTTGGGCACATTCCATGGGTGCTTCCATTGGCCTTTTAGCCATGGAACACGACCCAAGAATTCGTTTTGGAATTCTTGAGGCTCCCTTTTCTGATCTTCATCTGATAATTCAGGAATATGTAAGGCGCAAAATGCCTTTTTTACCCAAAGGATTTGTAAATTTTGTGCTGACCCTGGCAGGAAGGAAAGCAGGTTTTAACCCCCGGGAAATAAAGCCTGCCATCGCTGCCAGGAACATACATAACCCTGTGATGCTTATCCATGGAAGGGAAGATAAACGCATAACCCTTTACCATTCACAGGAAATATATAATCAGCTACCGGAAGACACTAAAATTCTGTTTGAGATAAACAATGGTGACCATCACAACATCAGAGAAGTTTGGAAAGATGAATACATCGAACGTTCGTTGCAGTTCATAAAAAAAAGTTTTTCCTTTCTTGAATATTCTTAATTTTGAAGGCTTTATCAATTAAAATTATTAAAAATAACACATGGATATCGTAAACTCGCTCCAATCAAAATCAACAAAACTGTCTGTCATAGGGTTAGGCTATGTGGGCCTTCCGATAGCCCTTGAATTTGCTAAAAAAGTATCTGTTATTGGATTCGATATTAATCCTGAAAGAGTGGAACTCATGAAAAAAGGAATCGATCCAAGCAACGAACTCGAAGCAGATGACTTTAAAAATACGGACATTTATTTTACGTCAGATCCTGAAGATTTAAAGGAAGCTGCCTTCCACATTGTTGCCGTACCAACACCGATAAATAAGCATAACCTGCCGGATCTGAACCCACTTTTAAGCGCTACGCATACGGTGGGTAAAATCCTTAAAAAAGGCGATTATGTAGTTTATGAATCAACTGTGTATCCGGGAGCTACCGAGGAAGACTGTGTACCCATTCTGGAATCATTATCCGGTCTGGGCTTAAATAAAGATTTCAAAGTAGGATATTCGCCGGAGCGGATTAATCCGGGAGACAAAGAACATACGCTTACAAAAATTACCAAAGTGGTTTCCGGGAGTGATGAAAAATCATTAAAAGAAGTTGCAGCCGTTTACGAAATGATCATTGAAGCCGGCGTATATCAGGCCTCCTCCATAAAAGTTGCCGAAGCAGCAAAAATCATTGAAAATACACAACGCGATGTGAACATTGCTTTGATGAACGAGCTGTCCATGATTTTTAATAAAGTGGGCATCAATACTTTTGAGGTGCTGGAAGCAGCCGGTACCAAGTGGAACTTTTTAAAGTTTTTCCCCGGCCTGGTTGGCGGACATTGCATTGGCGTTGATCCTTATTATCTGACCTATAAAGCGGCAGAACTCGGCCATATTGCCCAAATAATCAATGCCGGTCGTTCGGTGAATGATAGCATGGGCAGCTATGTTGCCAAAGAACTGGTTAAAAAGCTGATTTTAGCAGGTAAAAATGTGTTGCAGTCAAAGGTGCTCATCATGGGCGCCACATTCAAAGAAAATGTTAGCGACATCCGCAATTCAAAGGTGGTTGACGTATACAGGGAACTGAAAGATTTTGGACTTAGCGTGGATGTCATTGACCCGTATGCTGATTCAAAAGAAGTAGCCCATGAATATGGTTTTAGTTTAACAGAAAATCCAAACGCCCGGTACGATGCTATCGTCCTCGCGGTTTCTCACAAGGATTATCTTGGGATGAACGAAACTGACTTTATGAAAATGTGCTCGAAAAACGCAATTTTTGTAGACATCAAAGGAGCCTTCAGGAAGAAAATAAAACAAATGACATATTTCAGCTTATAACATCCAGGCATCTACTCATCAATGCTTATAAGCGAATAACCTAAAAATGATAAAGGGTTTACCCCTAAAATCTTACTTTTGCATGTAATATGAATAATGCATCAAATAAATTTGCGATTATAGGTGTGGGAGGGTATATTGCCATCCGGCACCTAAAAGCCATAAAAGAAACCGGAAATACCCTTATGGCTTCCCTCGATCCCAACGACAGTGTTGGCATCATTGATAGTTTCTTTCCTGAAAGCAATTTTTTCACTGAGTTTGAGCGTTTCGATCGCCACCTGGAAAAGCTACGCCGTAAAGGAGAGAAAGTTGATTACATCAGCATCTGTTCGCCAAATTATCTTCACGATGCACACATCCGCTTTGCACTGCGAATCGGCGCCCATGCCATCTGTGAAAAACCCCTGGTGATTAACCCATGGAACATTGATGCCCTGAAGGAAATTGAAGAAGAATCTGAAAAAACCATTTACAACGTACTTCAGCTAAGGCTTCACCCATCCATCATTGCATTGAAGAAAAAAGTAGAACAGGCTCCTGAAGGGAAAACCTACGACATCGATTTAAGTTATATTACCAGCAGGGGCAAATGGTATTATATTTCATGGAAGGGTGACATCCAAAAATCAGGTGGCATAGCCACAAACATTGGCGTGCATTTTTTTGATATGCTGGGATGGATTTTTGGGAAGGTAGAAAAAAATAATGTCCACCTGATGGAACCCAATAAAGCTGCAGGTTATCTCGAATTTGAAAAAGCCCGTGTAAGGTGGTTCCTGAGTCTGGATTATAATGATATTCCCGGGCTTGTAAAAGAAAAAGGCACCCGTACATTCCGGAGCCTGAAGATTGATGATGAGGAATTTGAGTTCAGCCAGGGATTTACCGACCTCCATACCCAAACCTATCAGGCTATCCTGGATGGAAAAGGTTATGGCATTGAAGATGCAAGGCAGTCAATAAATATTGTTCATCAAATTAGAAACTTAAAACCCATCGGTTTGAAGGGTGATTATCATCCCATTTTAAAAAATGTAAAATAAACATACAACTATGAGTAAAGTAGCTTTAATAACCGGCGTTACCGGACAGGATGGTGCTTACCTGGCTGAATATCTTTTAAAAAAAGGATATACGGTACATGGCACAAAGCGTAGAAGTTCATTGTTTAATACAGACAGGATAGACCACCTCTACCTAGATCCACACGTTGAAAACAGAAATTTTGTCTTGCATTATGCGGATTTAACAGACTCTACGAACCTTATCCGCATCATCCAGGAAGTACAGCCCGATGAAATTTATAACCTGGCCGCCATGAGCCATGTGAAAGTGAGCTTCGACACCCCGGAATATACCGGTAATGCCGATGGCCTTGGAACCCTGCGTATCCTGGAAGCCATACGCATCCTGGGACTGACTGAAAAAACCAGGATCTACCAGGCTTCAACAAGCGAGCTATACGGACTGGTCCAGGAGGTGCCCCAATCGGAAAAAACACCGTTCTACCCACGAAGTCCTTATGGCGTGGCTAAACTATACGGCTACTGGATCACTGTCAACTACCGCGAAGCATATAACATGTTTGCCTGCAATGGTATTCTGTTTAACCATGAGTCACCCATCCGCGGTGAGACCTTTGTGACCCGGAAAATTACCCGTGCCGTGGCCAGAATAGTACTTGGGCTCCAGGAAAGACTTTTCCTGGGTAACCTTTCTGCAAAGCGCGACTGGGGACATGCCAAGGATTACATCAGGGCCATGTACCTTATCCTGCAACAAGATGAACCGGATGATTACGTCATTGCCACCGGTATCACAACCGAAATCCGCGATTTTGTAAAAATGACCTTTGCTGAGCTTGGCATCGAAATTGAATTCAAAGGTGAAGGAGTAGATGAAAAAGGATATGTAGTTGCCTGCAATAATCCGGAATACCAGCTTGAAAAAGGAAAACTGGTAGTTGAAGTCGATCCAAGATATTTCAGGCCAACAGAAGTTGAACTCCTGATTGGGGATCCAACAAAAGCCAATACCAAATTAAACTGGTATCCGAAATATGATCTTAAAGGTTTGATAACAGATATGATCCAATCGGATATTAAGCTCATGCGAAAAGATCAATACCTGAAAAAAGGTGGATATGAAATCATGAATTATTTTGAATAATGCAACAATCAGCAAAAATATTCATTGCAGGTGGAACAGGGATGGTAGGTAGTGCCATCATCCGTAACCTGCTTTCAAAAGGATACTCAAATCTTGTTGCTTCGTACCGCAGGCGCAAGCCAGATATGGCAGAAATGAAGGAATTTCAGGGCGATGTGGAAAAAAAACTACGCTATATATCGCTGGATCTGGAAGAAGGGGACGCTGTAAAAGAGTTTTTTTCTGTTGAAAAACCGGAATATGTGGTGCTGGCTGCAGCCAAAGTGGGTGGCATTATGGCCAATAATATTTACCGCGCTGAATTTTTATATGTTAACCTGCAGATTCAAAACAACATCATTCACCAGAGCTATCTTAACGGCGTGAAAAAGCTGTTGTTTCTTGGAAGCAGCTGCATTTATCCAAAAAATGCCCCTCAACCACTGAAAGAAGAATATTTGTTGACTGCACCCCTGGAATATACCAATGAGTCTTATGCCGTAGCAAAAATTGCCGGGATGAAGATGTGCGAATCCTACAATCTGCAGTATGGCACCAATTACATCTCAGTGATGCCAACCAATCTGTATGGGCCCAATGACAATTATGATTTAGAAAAATCCCATGTATTACCGGCATTGATCAGAAAAATGCATCTTGGAAAATGCCTGCACCAAAACGATTGGGAAGCACTCAGGAAGGATTTTAATCAAAATCCGGTGGAAGGTGTGGATGGATGTGCCGATGATAAACAGATACTGGAAAAGTTGGAAAAATACGGCATCACCAAAAACGGTGACAAAGTGACCATTACCCTTTGGGGATCCGGCAAACCCATGCGGGAGTTTTTACACAGTGATGATATGGCGGATGCCTGTGTATATGTCCTGGAAAATATTGATTTTGAACATGATATGCTGGCCGGTATAAAAGGGGGCATTGATAAGATTGATCCGAAACCCATTCAAAAAGAAGTACGAAATACCCATATCAATATCGGTACCGGACAGGATTTGACCATAGCGGATCTGGCCGGGCTGATTAAAAACATTACCGGATATGAAGGTGATATCGTATGGGATGCTGAAAAACCCGACGGCACCATGCGTAAGTTGCTGGACGTATCAAAGCTACACTCCCTGGGCTGGAAAGAAAAATACAGCCTGGAGGATGGAATCAGAAGTGTATATGAGAGGTATGTGGATTAGAATTTGAAGGTTGAAGGTTGAAGCTCGAAGGCAGAAGTTAAAAGCTTAACAGTAAGCAGTGATCGGTAAGAGATGAAAGAGTCGGATTTACAAATTAGCCCTGAAAGGGCGCAAGGTATCAGCCCAGGGCAAAGTGAATGAGCCACAGGCTAATGAAGCGACGCCCTGGGTATTGGAACATATACGACAGCCCGTCGCGACGAAAGGTTCTTTAGATTTAATGCGTGACTTGCCGACGGAATTGATCATATCCATATCAAAAACTCCGCCTTACAATTTCACTGAATAATTAACGTCCCTCTTAATAATTTCTTTACTTTGTGAATCTTCATGTCATTGTGCCCTGGTGGCAATCAAAATATTATTTTTGCTATAACAAAAAATACCTTTTGATAAATAAAAAAAAACATAAAACAATATGGAGAACATCTTCCCGGTTACAGATATCATTCCCCGAGAAGCAAAAGAAAAATATTTAAACCAGCGCTCGCGTGTTATTTGGTTTACAGGCCTTTCGGGTGCCGGTAAAACCACCATATCCAGGGTTCTGGAAAAAGAATTGTTTGCCCGGAAGTTTTTCTGCCAAATCATGGATGGCGACAACATCCGCTCCGGTATTAACAATAACCTGGATTTTACCAAAGAAGGCCGGACGGAAAACATCAGGCGCATTGCTGAAGTTTCCAAACTATACCTCAACTCAGGCATCATTACCATTAACAGTTTCATTACCCCCACGCCCGAACTGCGGAAAATAGCCCGTGAAATTATCCCTAAACCCGATTTAATAGAAGTATATATTGAAGCTTCCCTGGCCATGTGTGAAGAACGGGATACAAAAGGACTTTACAAAAAAGCCCGCGAAGGAAAAATCAAAAACTTTACCGGCATTGATTCTCCCTTTATTCCACCCAAAAATCCGGATTTGGTTTTAAAAACCGAAAACTGCAGCGTGGAAGAAAATGTGCAACAAGCGTTGGATTATTTAATTCCTATACTAACTTTATCCTGAGAAACACAGATTTTATAACAAATGAAGCATTTTATCCGCTTCTTACTCGGAGCATTAATAATATTTTCATCCTGCAATACGTACAAAAACCTGACGTATCTTGATGGCGTGGCCGATAGCCCGCGCGATAGCCTGTACGCAAAGCAGAAAACCGATTATGTGGTCCAACCGCACGATAACCTGCACATCAGAATCATGACCGGCAATGAAGAAACCGATCAGTACTACAACCTGCAAACCACCTCCGGCAATACCTCCAATATGATGAGTGGAGGCAATATGTATATGTACGGTTATTATGTTTCCGACACCGGTTACATTGAGATGCCGGTATTGGGACTTCTGAAAGTTGGCGGAAAAACCCTGCCTGAGATAAAAAAAATGGTTGAAAAAGAAATTTCAAAATACCTAAACGATGCATTTGTACTGGTAAAAGCACCAGGATTCAGCTTTACTACCCTGGGTGAAATTTCAGAAGGTGTACACACGTTCCAGGGAGAAGAATTGCATGTAATTGATGCCATTGCTATGGCCGGAGGCATAACTGAATATGGCATCCGCGATGAAGTGGTTATTATCCGTCAAAAACCCGAGGGCAGGTATACCTATACCATCGACCTGACCGATGATGACATCTTGGGCAGCCCGGATTTTTATGTAATGCCCAACGATATTATTTATGTAAAACCCATGAAGTTTAAAGTGTTCAGAATTCGTTCAGGAGATGTGCTATCTGTGATGAGCACCTTTACATCATTAATATCCATTGGTTTGTTGATTGTTACACTGAA
>CAZZBU010000041.1:6782-28696 GCA_964652315.1 uncultured Bacteroidales bacterium | reverse complement strand
AAAATGCATCATCTATGAGAAAAAAGTTCCTGGTATCCGCATTTCAGTTGAAGCCATTTATGGACTAAGCCTGTATAATGGTGAAGTTTATAATGTTAAACGCACAGATGATTTTGGTTTCCATGCTTATTTTTGGATGCCCAAAGCCAATGAACGCCTGTTTTTTAAAACAGGATACATTCATCTCCTCAAAATAATGATGGCATCACAAACATTATTAAGATTCCAACCCAGGTCGTTTATGAATATCCGCTGAATAGCATTCATCCAATGGTGTTTATGGGATTCAATCAATATTTTATTAAAAAATCGGATTTGGATCATTTTTGGTCGCTCGCGCCCGGGTTGGGGTTAAATTATAATTTCATAGGAAAATTTTCTCTGTCTGCTAGTTTTCAAGCCGACTTTGCACCCATCGCCTCCATCCTTATGAATGGGTATTCAGGATTAATATCATATTCGTTTAACGTTGGACTACGAATGGACCTATAAAATAGCATGTGATGCCCCTTACAGGTAATTGATTGAACAACCTAATCCAAATCCCATCACTTGATCAGCCATTCCCTGGCTTCTTCCAGAGTGTCAAAGGGTTTCAATCCTCCAGACTTCGTTAGCAGGTGGCCCATCTCCCTTTCCATCCTCGTTTCCATTATCATCATTGAGCTAAAGTGATAAAATTTGTTTTATTCCATCATCTTCTTAACCTGCTCAGCAAGGTTGGATCCTCTGATATCCTTAGCAACGATTTTACCTTCTCTATCAATTAAAAATGTGGTTGGGAATTTAGCCACGCCATAGCTAGCCAAAATGGCTTCATCACCCATAACATTGGCATAGACCGCCTGGTTTTCGGCAAGGATTTTTTCAGCTTTTTCTTTTGTGTCGTGGCAAATAATTCCTAGCACAACAAGGTCATTTTCAGCAAGCTCTTCTGCCAGTTTTTTTACATTGGGTATCTCCTGTACACAGGGCCCGCACCATGAACCCCAGAAATCCAAAAACACAAATTTCCCTTTAAGCTCAGAAAGGCACACTTCCTCGCCCGTTAGGGACACCATTTTAAAATCCGGAGCCTCTATGCCTGCGACCATCGAATATTCTTTCAGGTATTTTTCTACAGTTCCGTTTTTAACTAAAACCGAATTTGGGTAATCTGACTTGATGGCCAGTAGCAATTTTTTGGATTTTTCAGGTCGGTAGTACATTTCCTGTGCTTTTTTTAACAGGATGGAGGCGCATATATCTTCATTCCTGGAAACATCAAGAATAGCTGATTCAATTTGTTGCAATTCTCCATAAGGAATATCCAACTCATCATGCAGACCATAGGCCTGCAAGTCGTACCTGCCGTTTGAAAGGATTGCACCCAGCCCGGTGTTAATTACCAAATCATTTAATCGCATGTCCTTCACTAATGACATTTTAGCTTTAACATTTTCCAGGTAAGCTTCACTGCTTTGAATTTGTTTAGCTTTTTCTCTGTTATTTTCGTTCCAGGCCAGCCTTACTTTGGCTTCTACAGGCGAATAACGAAGCAACTGAGCTTTTTGTTCCGGAAAAGCCCATGGATACCTGGTAGCATGATTGGATTCCAATTCAGTGAATTCTTTTGATTTTCCCTGATATAAAGCAATATATGCATTCAGGTCCGCTGCATCTTTTACCGCATACATCGAATCGCGCAAGGTCACTGTCATGTCATGAAATGCTTCACACAGGGCATGATATTCTGTATCCGCACCACTACCAGAAATTACGGGTTCTGGCTCGCCGGGTTTATATTCGTCAAGATCAAGGATAATTCTATTGTCCTTTCTGTCGTTTTTGTTGGCAATATTACACCAGGTATTAAGCTCGCCTGTGGGTTTTCCAACCAGGTGAGTACGGTAATCATTGTTAATTAATAAGTGATACAGCTCGATATGCTTATCCACGGCACCATCTGGCAGGTACCAGTGATTCCTTTTCTCATCAAAAACAAGATGCGGCGCAGGTCTGTACCAATTATTAAAATCGCCTACAATGCGTACACTGTCAATTGCTGCTGGAATAGCAGCCTGGTCCATTTTTACATCCAGTTCTACTACGGCATCATCATCTTCAATAAAGGTATGATAATACACAATGGACGATGAGGGGTGAAGCATAGCCAGCACATACCGGCCCTGGGGTAAATCTATTTCAAAAGTACCGTCTTTGGAGAAAACAAGTTGATCGTATTCATCAACATACCTGAAAAAGGTTTGATGGCGTTTTACGCCCACCGCATAAAACCCGTCTTTAATCTCTTTGTAAGGGGTTAAATTAATTTTGAGTTGTCCGGCTTGTGTGGTTACAAAACAAAATGCTAAAAGCACTAACAAGGAACGTTTTAGAGTTTTCATAATAATTGATTTTTTGATTTATAGTAAAATGATTTATGGATTCATGGGTTGATTGCTTTAATGCATCATAAAAAGTTTATTTAAGGTTAGGGCTAAGATAAAAAAAATAAAAAAAAACATCCGCATAATCTGTTGATTTTATTCAATGGTGCGGAAAAAAATTCACAATCCCTTGTTTTTTCTTAAGTGCATGGAATATTAAAATTCCATTCATAGCCTATGGATAAATGCATTAAGTCATTAAAGCCATTTTATGGCATAATATTCTTAATAGATTGAATGAAGGAATAGAATATTATAATTATAAAAACGTGTATTATGAACAAAAAAGATAAGATGACAGGATTAGTTGCTATAATGATGGCAGCTATGTTTGTATTGGTGTCATGTAAAAAAGATGATGAAGGTGATTCAACAACAGATTTGATGCTCGACGTAACAGGCCTGCCCGAACTGGATGAGTTTCATGTTTATGAAGGATGGCTGATCGTGGATGACAGCCCTGTATCTACCGGAACTTTTACCGTTGATGACATGGGTACGCTTAGTAAATCATCTTTTGAGGTAAACACAAGCAACCTCGATGAAGCAACTGAATTTGTTATTTCTATTGAGCCATCACCTGATCCTAACTCTGATCCATCAGAAATATATATTATGGCCGGATCCTTTATCGGAAACAGTGCAAATCTCTCAATTGAACAGGATATGGCCATAGGAGCCGGTTTCAACAGTGCAGCAGGTAAATATATCCTGGCAACCCCTACCAATGATTCTGACACTCATGAACAAAGTGGAATTTGGTGGTTTGATCCTCAGTCACAGACTGAAAGCCTGGTATTGCCAGAATTGAATGACGGCTGGATATACGAAGGTTGGGTAATATTCAATGGACAACCTGTATCAACAGGGAAATTCAGTGATCCTTCCATGGCAGACGACAGCGATCAATACAGTGCAACATTACCAGCGCCTGATTTTCCTGGTGAGGATTTTTTAACCAATGAACCCACGGGCCTCAGCTTCCCGGTGGATATGTCAGGTAAAGATGTATATATCTCCGTAGAACCTGATCCTGATAACAGTCCGGATACATTTCCCATAAAAATACTGACAGGCACTGTACCTAATCCAGCAACAGATAATGAGCTTTATGACATGTCAAACAACGCGGAACATATTGACATTTTTGGTGAGGTAAGTTTTTAACCTTCTTCATTCATATCGTTTAATCTATCGCTTGTAAAAAAGAGAATCCGAAAAGGTTAAAGTGGAGCCATCAAAATACTATTCCAATAACTTTTATGGATACAAAATTGCCCAAGGACACTTCCATAAATGGCTTTGGTATTAATGGAAATTTGTGCTACCTCCGCCCGTCGGGCAAGGCTCGTAAATTGCTGGCAGGAATACCACTTTTGGGTAGTCTCTTTTTTTGTAAATATTATTGACAGGTATAGCCTCCATCAATAACCAGCTCTGATCCGGTCATGAATTTTGATTCATCAGATGCCAGAAAAACAATCCCATGAGCTACATCATCAGGCTCACCTATATGCCCCAGAGGCTGTTTTGCATCAAGTTGTTTTCGGAAGTTTTCAATACCCTGCCCGGAATCTTCTGCCATTTGTTCAACAAGCGGGGTCCATATATAACCAGGGTGTACGGAATTAACACGAATGCCATCCATGGCATATAAAAGGGCGTCTGTTTTGGTCATAAGCCGCACGGCTCCTTTTGACGCATGATAGGGTGGAATATCTGGTGCACTCACAATGCCGTATATGGATGAAAGATTAATTATGCTGCCCTTTTGTTGTTTGCGCATATAGGGAATCACATGTTTGGTGCAAAGAAACACACCCTTCACATTAACATCGATAACCTTTTGCCATTCAGTAACATCAATTTCATCCGTGGGTTTATTCACTCCTGAAATACCAGCATTATTTACCAGTACATCAATCTTCCCGTATTCTTTTTTAATGCCCGAAAAAGTAGCTGTCACTTCTTCTTCATTGGTTACATCAAGATGCCAAAAATTGGCCTTTCCACCTTCATTAGTAATCGTATCTGCCAATTGCTGACCAGCTTCGTCCATTATATCCAATACAGCAACCTGGGCACCTTGCTTTGCCATTTCACGGCAGGTGGCTTTCCCAATACCAAGCGAACCCCCGGTAACTATTACTATTTTATCTTTAAGCCTGTTCATGAAACTTTAAGTTTAAGCGTTAATAATTTGAGATATGCTAAAAAGGATTATAAAACCATGCCAGCGCATTATCTAATTGAAATAATCATAAATAATAGTCTGATTTTTTTACCAGTATGTGGTAACATCACTACCCTTGATTTTTTCATGTCTTATGACAGCGGGTGAGATTTAGTTCTACAAGTGTGTAGTGTTGCTACACAGAATTAACCCTCTAGCTTACTGTTAGTCAGGAATATTTATCATTATCATAATCCAATGATTGACCCAACAGTATTTCCCTGTAAAAGGACACCTTTTTCTTAGACAATTTAAGAAAGCTGGCATGCTGCTTTAAAAAAAACTTTGGCACGTGATTTTCTTCTAACTTACTGATGAAACATTCCCAAAATGAAAATATTTACAACATATTAGAAAAAAAGGAGAAAAAATACAAACTCCTTTTAGATAATATGGATGACGGCTTTATTCTGAACCAGGCTGTTAAAAGCAAAATGGGTGAAATTGTGGATTTCAGAATAGCTGAAGTAAATCCGGCGTTTGAAAAACTGACAAACACGGAGTGGGATGACATTGGAAATAAAAGCCTGATTACAATATGCCCGGATGAGCATAACCAAAAAAAAATGGTACAAGCAGGAAAAGATGCTTTGAATCGTGGATCCCATCAAGAGGAACATTTTTTTCCTGGGATAAATAAGTATTTCAGAATTTTTTATTTCGCCTATGAAGATGATTACCTGGCCATGCTTTTTCAGGACATATCTCAACTGAAACAGGATATCGAGACTCAAAGCTTTATTGCATCCATTGTAGAATCATCAGACGACGCCATCTTCCGTGAATCACCTGAGGGGAAGATACTATCATGGAATGAAGGCGCAATGAACCTGTATGGATATACTCCCCAGGAGGCTATTGGCAAAACAGCATCTGAACTATACTGTTATCCAAAAAATGATGGTGATAATGATCTCATCGAACAGGCAGGTAAAGGTAAAAAAGTGAAAAATCATGAAACAGTCCACAGGCGAAAAGACGGTTCCACAGTGCACGTTTCCATAACCAAATCTCCCATTATAAATTCCAAGGGTTGTGTAGTAGGCATAGCCAACATAGCAAAAGATATTACTCTTGTTAAACAAAGGGAAGCCGAGTTAATTAAAGCCAAAGAAGTAACAGAACAAGCCGCAAACCTTAAATCAGCATTTCTTGCAAATATGTCGCATGAAATTCGTACTCCACTAAATGCCATTCTGGGATTTACCAATTTGTTAAATGAATACAGTACAAATGAAAACCAAAAGAAATATATCCGAATCATCTACCATTCAGGAAAGCAGTTATTAAACCTAATCAATGACATAGTTGATGTTTCAAGAATTGAGGCGGGCGAGATGCCCATTTTCATAAAAAATGTTCATTTGAAACACCTGATGGAGCAAATACAAAATCAGTTTGAGGGATACAATAACAGTGCACAAAAAGAAGAAATAGCGTTTTCGTTGAGCATTCCCAAAGAATTACATAATTTATATATAAAAACAGATCCCACACGATTGGAGCAAATCCTGATCAACCTTTTGAGCAATGCATTTAAATTTACAGAAAAGGGTAAGGTTGAATTTGGTTTTAATCTACAGGATGAAAATACATTGCTATTTTATGTCAAAGATACCGGGCGAGGCATTAAATTGGAACATCAGGAACTTATTTTCGACCGTTTTAAACAGGGGGACCATTTATCAATCCAGGTTATCAAAGGAACAGGATTGGGATTAGCTATTTCGCGCGGGTTGTGTCAACTGCTTGGTGGAAAAATATGGGTAGAATCAATGGATAATCACGGATCTACATTCTATTTTACCCATCCGGTTGAAGCAGGAATAGGAGAGCCTTTAGAAATTTCAAGGGATGAGGATGAGAAGTATGACATTCCAAACCTGTCTGGAAAAAATATTCTGGTTGCAGAGGATGATCCATTTAGCCTGGAAATGATAGTTTTTTTTCTTGAAGCAACAAAAGCCACCGTATTTGTTGCCGAGGATGGTGAAAAAGCCGTTGACATGTTCCGGAAAAACCACATTGATATTGTCTTGCTCGATATCAGATTACCAAAAATTAATGGTTATGAAGTATTAAAAATAATCAAAAACACCGATGCTGCCATCCCGGTAATAGCACAAACAGCTTATGCGATGCAAGAAGAGATACAGCACAGCAAAAACAAGGGATTTAATCACTACCTCACCAAACCAATCATAAAAAAGAATCTGTATAAAATACTTTCAGCATACAGATAGTGAAACCGATCAAACAAGTTTGCCAACCGTTATTAAGAAAAATCCTGAGTTTTTCTGCGATTTTATTGCACAACTTCCACACCTGTGCATTCTACAGTACACACTTAGCACTTTCATATTCGCTTAATTAATAAGTATTTAGCAGTTTAGTTTACCATTGGCATGAAATATGGCTTGTTTATTGACAATATAGCCGGTTACATTCCGCTATCCTGGAAATTATATTTTTAACTTACCTAAAAGCTATTAGAAAATGAACGAAGGGAATTCAATAAGTTTCGAAGACAAAAAATACATGTACCATGCGTTACTTGCTATGGCTAATGTTGAACTCGCCCGGGACTATTTATTAAAACCACTCAAGCGAAAACTATATCAATTAATAGTTAATAACGACAAAAACAACCAGAAACCAAAAGAGCGGTTAAAAGAATATCATTTCATTATTGCTTTACTCGAATCCACTGTCCGTAACCTTAAAAGAGGCTATATTTCAAAATCTGTTTTCAAGCAACTGGTTCAAACTATCGTTTATGGTATCTTTCTTGAATCAGACTACAAAAGACGACAAAGCAGAATTATGTTTCAGTACGATCATGGAATGATGCCGCCTGATTTTATTGCACTCACAATAAGTAAGAAATGCAGCAACAATGTCGCATATAAATGGAACAGATTACCAGACGAACCGGCTACCTGCCTTCCTTATCAATCAATCAACAGGGTAATATCAGAATCCATTCGGAAATTCGGATGCCGGTTTGTGGTATTGTATGGAGGAGAGCCTTTTTTATATAACGATACCAATAAAACCATCCTTGATTTATTCAAAAAATACTCCCAGGTTTTCTTTCTGGTATTTACAGACGGCACTCACCTTACCGAAAAAATAGCTGACCAATTAGCTGACCAGGCTAACGTTTCGCTTGTAATATCGTTGGATGGGGTTAAAAACCAGATAGATGCTAAAAATGGTAACGGAACTTATAATACCATTATGGATTCTCTGGATCATCTCAGAAAAAGAGGTATTCCTTTTGGAATTCAGCTTAATGTTGACAAAAGTAATATTGATGCTATTTTAAAAACAAATTTTTACAAATATTTCTTTGATGAAGTTCATGCATCTTTTTTGTTGCATACTCAGTTGCCATCCAATGAAGACAGATTGGCGGAATTCCAACCACTTTCTCTGGAGGAAAAAATGAAACTGGATGAGCGGATTAAAGAGCATGTAGAGAAGGACCGGTATTGTATAGCGGATTTTTCGAATAATCTTTTATTTAACAACCCGAAGGATTATGAACGTGAAAGTCCGAGATATATTTATATCAACGCAGATGGTAACATCAGCCATTCCTTGCATCTTCCATATTATGTTGGAAATATTCATAGCATCTATAAAAACGGAACAGATTTATCCAAAGCAATCATTACCGATCATGTGGTAAATGTTAACAGTCCTAGATTTAAAAGGCAAATAAAATCATTTTTGGGACATAGTAAAAAGGAACATTACAGGATGAATTGATGCCCTGTAATAAATGAAAGAGTAAATGCTTACACTTCTTATGGAGCGGGCTTAAAATCCATAATTACATCAGATCTGTAGAATGCCCCATTGATACCTGGTTACAAAGTAACAGATCCGTCAGTGGAACCACTTGCTTTTCTGATATGGCGTAAACGCTTTATCAGAGGAGGGTGCGAATAATGGAAAAACACATATAAAGGATGGGGTGTAAGGTTACTCAGGTTATTCCTCGAAAGCTTTTTAAGTGACATGATTAGCTCCTCACCATAGTTATACCTGGTAGCAAATTCATCAGCCTGATACTCATTCTTGCGCGAAAGCATGTTCATAAATAACCCGATTATGGTAGATATTGGACTGTAAAGGATTCCAAAGGCCACCAGCCCAAGATGGAATGAAGGCTGTTCGGCCCCAAGGGCACGGGAGAGTGCCGGATTATCAATAAATAACGAAAGTATAAATAAAGTAATGCCTGTTTGAATAATTGACAGCAAGATGGAAGACAGGGTGTGCTTTTTCTTAAAATGTCCGATTTCATGGGCCAGCACGGCAACAATTTCATCGTCAGTTAAATCGTTTATCAGGGTATCGAACAATACAATGCGCTTTTTAGCACCAAGTCCGCTGAAATAAGCATTTGCCTTTGAGGACCGTTTGGAACCATCTATCACGTAAATGTTTTCAAGTTTAAAGCCGGCTTCTTTGGAAAACTTTTCGATTTTTTCGCGCAAGGGACCTTCTCCCAGCGGAGTTTGTTTGTTAAACAGTGGAACTATCAGTGTAGAATAGAACATGCTCATAAAGACCATAAACACGGTTGCTAAAATCCAGGCGTAAACCCAGAAATACTGACCTGTAAGCTGATAAAACCATACAATTAGTGCCAATAATCCACCTCCAATAATGGCGCCTAAAAGCCAGCCTTTCAATTTATCAAGGACAAATGTTTTGGGTGTTGTTTTGTTAAATCCGAATTTTTCTTCGATGACAAACGTGTCATATACCGAAAAGGGGGTGCTTAACAAATCCGAGGCAAACATCAGTATTCCAAAAAAAACAAGCGCAATAACCACTGGCGAATCTGCAACCTGCCGGGCCAGTGAATCCACAAAAGCAAATCCTTCAAAGAATAACATGAGAAGGATGAGGATCAGGCTAAAAGTGCTGGTAAGCTGAGAAAATCGTTCGTTGGCTTTTTTGTAGGCCTGGGCCTTACGATATTTTTCTTCATCATATACATCACTCACCTCTTCAGGAAGCGTGGTTTCTATGTTTCTGGCATTCAGAAAGCTTAAGATACGTTCCAGAACAAAGTCAAACAGTACTATGGCAAGAATGATATAAAATAATGTATTGTGCATAAAAATAATTTTGAGGGGCAAAAATAAGGGTTTTATTGATAAAATGAATGAATAATATGGCTTACCTGGTAAAGCAGCATTAATCCATCCTTCCCGGCGGGCAGAAGAGACAGCTATACCTGCCGGAAATCACTTGTTTTACAGGAAGCAGATCAAAAAAACAAAAGGTTGCCAACTTATTTTTGGCAACCTTTAAACGAGTAAAATTAATTTTTTAATCAGGTTTTCATAGCTCCACATACCTGAATCACCTGTCCGCTTACATAGGATGAAAGCTCAGATGCCAGGAAAAGCGCTACATTTGCTACGTCTTCGGGTGTTCCGCCCCGGCGAAGAGGGATTTGTTTTGTCCATTGCTCTCGTTGTTCTTCAGTGAGTTTTGCCGTCATTTCAGTGATGATATACCCCGGGGCAACAGCATTGCAACGAATATTACGTGGACCGAGTTCCTGAGCGATGGATTTTGTGAAACCAATCATTCCGGCTTTAGAAGCAGAATAATTGGCCTGACCGGCATTACCTCCAACACCTACAACAGAGCTCATATTGATAATCGAACCAAATCGTTGTTTAATCATGGTGCGCTGAACTGCCTTTGTGAAATTAAAGGCAGATTTCAGGTTAATATTAATAACAGCATCCCATTGATCCTCAGTCATACGCATTAGCAGGGTATCTTTTGTAATACCGGCATTATTAACCAAAACATCAACCTGACCAAATTCTTTGACAATTTCATTGACAACCTGCTCCGTATCATCAAACTTGCTTGCATCCGAAGCATAGGCTTTACCTTTTACGCCCAAATCGTTGATTTCTTTTTCAACGGCTTTTGCATTATCATCATAGAATAAATCGGTGATGGCCACATTGGCACCTTCCTTAGCATAAGCAATGGCAATAGCTTTTCCAATACCTCTGGCTCCACCAGTTACAATCGCTGTTTTACCTTTTAATAAGTTCATGAAATATAAAGTTAATTTAACAATTGTTAATTCTCTACCAGCATTTCTACAGGTCAATTCTTTTTCCTGTCAAAAAAAAAATAATCACCAAAAATAAGGAATCTATACAAAAATCAACAATCTAAGGCCTTAAGCATTGTTTTCCCTATATCAGCGGGGCTCTCAACCACATGAATGCCACAGTCGCTCATAATCTTCATTTTTGCGGCAGCAGTATCGTCCTTACCACCAATGATGGCCCCGGCATGGCCCATTCGGCGACCTTTAGGAGCTGTCTGCCCGGCTATAAAGCCAACCACAGGCTTGGTTCCGTTTTCTTTTATCCAATAGGCGGCATCTGCTTCCATGCTTCCACCAATTTCCCCTATCATAATAATCCCTTCGGTCTCTTCATCTTCCATCAGAAGTTTTACTGCATCCAGGGTGGTTGTTCCAATAATGGGGTCGCCTCCAATACCAATGCAAGTGGTTTGTCCCAATCCTGATTTTGTAATCTGATCTACAGCCTCATAGGTTAATGTGCCACTGCGCGAAACAATACCCACACTGCCTTTCTTATGGATAAAGCCGGGCATAATGCCTACTTTTGCCTCACCTGGAGAGATTACACCCGGACAGTTGGGGCCAACCAGTCGTACATCCTTCCCATCAAGAAAAGCTTTTACTTTAATCATATCCGCAGTGGGAATACCCTCAGTTATGGCTACAATAACAGAAATACCGGCACTTGCCGCCTCCATAATGGCATCCGCAGCAAAGGCAGGCGGAACAAAAATAACTGAAGTATTGGCATTGGTAGCCTTTACTCCTTCTTCCACTGTATTAAATACTGGTCTGTCAAGATGGGTAGTGCCACCTTTACCCGGAGTAATTCCTCCTGCAACATTGGTACCGTATTCAATCATTTGCTGGGCATGAAATGTCCCTTCCGAACCTGTAAATCCCTGTACCAAAACAATAGAATCCTTATTAATAAGTACGCTCATGTGTTTTTACTATATCAATTAATGTTTGCAATCAAAAATAGGCCTTTTCGATGAAATCAAAAAAAAATGTTGTATCCTGCAAAGATAAATATTGAACGGTTATATTTCATGACCTTTCCTATATAACTAATATAAAAGGGTTAAGGGTTGATACACATTTTAGCAATAATTTTTGTCATAACAATGTAATTTATATATTTGTATTGCGTAAAACCTAGCAAATAATGAGTACTATGACTTACTGGAATGAAAACTGGAAAGATATCGAATTCGACGGTATCAGCAAAGAGGAACGCTATCAGATTTCCAACACAGGAGACATTCGTCGCTACGTGAAGAAATACGATAGATGGAAACCTCTTAAATCTTCTCTTGGTAAAGGATACAGGCTGTTTTCCTTTAAATCGGACATGGATGATAAATACCGTATCACAAAACCTGTGCATAAACTTGTGGCTCTGCATTTTTGTGAAAGGCCCTCGGAAGAACATAGTTTTGTGATTCATCTGGATTTTGACAAGGAAAACAATGATTATCGGAATCTGAAGTGGGTTACCCGTGATGAGATGTATGAACATCATCGTAAAAATCCCAATTACCGTAAAGGCCATCGGAATTATTCAAAACTCACTGAGACCGAGGTTATCCGCATTAAGTTAAAACTTAAACGGGGTAAAACAAAACTCTACAAGATTGCTAAAGAATTTGGTATAACACATACCCAGCTTAACAGAATTCGTTCGGGTGAAAACTGGAGTACCGTAAAGATTCCGGAACATCTCGACGACTAGCTTACCTTTCCTAAAACCAAAATCTATGGATAACCTGGAATTAAACGTTCCAGGTTTTTTATTTTGCATTTAGCCATAGATGATTTTTGAATCATTCGGTGTAATCCACATGGCATCATGTTTATGCAAATAAAATCCACTATTTTTGCAAAAAGGAAATGCTATGACGAGTAATTCAACTGTATGCGCCATCTCCTCAGCTCCCGGAAACGGTGCTTTAGCCATAATCCGAGTGACCGGAAGCGAATCATATCCCATAGTGGATAAAATATTCAGTGCTGCTGATAAACAGTCCATCCTTGAAAAACAAGCAAATACACTGCATTTTGGCAGAATAGTTATCAAAAACAAAACAATTGATGAAGTTGTGGTTAGTTTATTCAGGGCGCCCCATTCCTATACCGGCGAGGATTTAATAGAAATATCCTGTCATGGCTCTACCTTTATCCAGGCTAAAATCATTGAAACCCTGCTCGACAACGGTGCCAGCCTGGCACGACCGGGCGAATTTACCCAACGTGCCTTTCTGAATGGCAAAATGGACCTAAGCCAGGCCGAAGCAGTTGCCGACCTGATTGCCTCTACATCCGAGGCAGCCCATAAACTTGCCATTCAGCAGTTGCGAGGAGGTGTGTCGGGTGAATTATCAAAGCTTCGTGAACGTTTGCTGCATTTTATTTCGATGATTGAATTGGAACTCGATTTCAGCGAAGAAGATGTGGAATTTGCCAACAGAGATGAACTAAAACAACTGCTCAATGAAATCACTTCCATGCTGGGTAGCCTGAAGGATTCCTTCAGCCTGGGTAATGCGGTGAAAAACGGGATTCCGGTTGCCATCATCGGTCAGCCCAATGTGGGTAAATCAACCTTGCTCAATGCCCTTTTAAACGAAGAACGTGCCATTGTTTCAGAAGTAGCCGGAACCACCCGGGATGCTCTGGAAGATACCATCAGCATTGATGGCTATCTGTTTCGCTTTATTGACACGGCCGGTTTGCGCAAAACAAGAGATGTAGTGGAGGCCATAGGCATACAACGTACCATGGAGAAGATACGAAGCGCATCGCTGGTTCTATTCTTGTTCGATATTAATGAAAGCCTGAATCATATCCGCACCCACCTCAATGAACTAAAGCATGAGCTAAAAGATAAGCATGTACTTGTAATAATTAATAAAACCGACCTGTTTACTCAGGAAATAACCGATGAACGTTACCGGAATATCAGTAACCTGAGCAATCATGAAATTATCCGTATCTCAGCCAAAAAGAAAATAAACCTGGACGTGCTTCGTGAAAAACTTGTTGCGCTTTCCCGGATTGAAACCATTAACCAATACGATGTTGTTTTGACTAACTCCAGGCATTATGAAGCCATTTCCCGGGCCATGGCCTCCATTGAACATGTGGAAAAAGGACTTGCAGAAGGGCTCCCCACCGACCTGCTGGCCATGGACATCAGGCAGGCCTTGCACTACCTGGGCGAAATAACGGGCGAGATATCCACCGATGAGGTGTTGGGCAATATCTTTAAGAATTTCTGTATAGGGAAGTAAATATAAACATTAAGAGAAAGAGAGAATAACCGTCAGATAAACCTAAACTTAGACTATTATCGCAAAGGGAAACACCAGTATGAATCTAAAACGAAACAAACAACAGCCTTTAAGCAGGTATTAAACTAAAATTTTACCTTCTTATGAAACCTGATAATCTACAATTTCTTATTGTGAGGAAGGCATATTACAGGTTGAAGGCTTTAAGTAGGACTTATAACAAAACAGCGATTCATTTACCAGGATTACATATCACTTGGATATTGTTCCATTTGGAACGAGATCCTCTGTCATTTAAATGGGTTAAAAAATTTCACAGGATTGGTATACATATTGTGTCAATGAAAAATCTGAAAACTTCTTTTATTTTTGAGTTAAATTCTTAGGTTTGTATTATGTCAACGCCATCATCAAATACCATAAAACTGCTCAAAAAATATCAACTTCAGGAGATTAACGGGTATTATATTTATTATTACCTGGCTGGAAGAAACAAATCTGATGAGCATACCCGGGTTCTCCAAAAAATGGCTGATGATGAAAAGAATCATTATGAAGTTTACAAAGGATATACTGGTATTGATGTAAGCCCCAGATGGTTTACCATTTTTTTGTATAAACTTTCCACTGTCATATTCGGGCCTACTTTTGCCATAAAATTGCTTGAAAATAATGAAATAGATGCTCAGGAGGCATACAGAAAAATCACTGATCTTCCTGAAGTTCATGACATAATTGAAGACGAAAAACGGCATGAGGAAGAACTGGTAAAAATGATTCGGGAAGAGCGACACAACTACATGGGGTCAATAGTGCTCGGATTGAATGATGCCTTGGTGGAACTGACCGGCGCCCTGGCCGGGTTAACCCTGGCTTTGAGGAATCCTGAACTCATTGCGCTTACAGGCACCATTACCGGTATTACGGCCGCCTTTTCCATGGCTGCCTCAGAATATCTCTCCACTAAATCAGAAGAAACTGATAAAAGAGCTGTAAAAGCTTCCATTTATACAGGTATAGCATATCTTCTAACAGTAATTATCCTGATTATTCCCTTTCTGCTGCTCGAAAATGTCTTTGCATCCCTTGGCTTCACCTTGCTTGGCGCCATTAGTATAATTGCAGTTTTCAATTACTACTATTCTGTGATAAAAGATGAAAAATTCTCCAGTCGGTTTACCGAAATGGCGTTATTGAGTTTTGGGGTAGCCCTGTTTAGTTTTGGTATAGGCTTTTTGTTGCGGAATTTTTTTAATGTGGAAGTTTAAGAGAGTTGGAAGGGAACAGCCCAATATATCGTACGCTTTCAAAACTTCTTGATTCCTGAGGGGTTTTTAGTAGAGGCTGTCCAGTTTCTTGATTAATGCCTCATACATTGCCGGCCGTTCATTTTCGAGGGTACTTTTTGCATAGTCTCTCATTTTTACATGATTTTCCCAGGTGTTACAGGGATTTTCATAGTCCCATGCTACCGGTCCGTTAAAATCGGTATAATAATTCGGACGATCTTCAGGAAAGGGCTTAATAAATTTGCCTGCCCAACTGGATTCAGTGGGATCATCACGATCATGCCCCGGGTCAATGACATACAAAACCGAAGGGGTGTCACCCACCCGGAAATAGCGTGCCCAGGGTTGATTTTTTGTTACTTCGAGCATGTGTTCCCCCAATGCACCATAATCTGAGAGCTTTTGATACATCGTTTTGGGTTCATCACCGGTAAACATGCCTTCGTAGGTCCAGTTTATTTCAAGCCACCACATATCAGTAAACCTTGGATCAGAAAAGATTTCATTCCTGCCAAATCCGTTCCAATTGTATTGTTCACAAGGTTTCTCTGTTTTTTCCCAGGATTCCGGAATATGTTGCCGGTATTCTTCCATCATCAGATGGGTTCCAATGGTAATGAGACGAATGTTGCCGCTTAAGGCAGGGTTTCTTTTTAAGATGTCTCCAAAGATTTCCATGTTGCCCCAGATTAAAACATAAAGCAGGTTATGTTCCTCTGATGCAGCTTCTACAAAAAGGGCCTCAGCATGTTTCCTGTCGTTTGCAATTTTGTTAATTAGCGTCTCCGGTTCAGGATACCCTTCATCTTTCAAGGGTGTATTCCTGAAATCTTTTTGATAGGCCTCAAGTGCCAGGTTACATGCTTCCAGGCCACCGGCACCCCATCGATCAGGAACAATGCCTTCGATGTCCAGCTCATCTGCATACCATAACAGATGTACCAGAGATTGCCTGTCATCGGGGTCTCCCTGATCGATGTTGATATCGGTAAATACAAAAACACGGGGTCGAGCTTCCTGTGCCTGAAGGTTAGTATGGATGAGGCAAAAAAGGGCAACAAAAAAGTATTTCATATTGATTATTTTTTTAAATTAAAATGCAATATCGGTCTTACCTTTATATTTTCACTCTCACTATCATAAAAAGACGCATGTACGGCACCCAGAGGAAATAATGCCAACCCTCTTGTTTGGCCATCAATTAACCGCTGAATCACAGGTTCTGGTATGGCAAAATACACAGTTTTGTTATTGGTTTCTGTTAAATCAACATCAATAATCATCTGCCCGTTAAAAATGATTTCTTTATCTCTGTTGGCAGTAAATGTGTAGTAGGTCACATGTTCCTGATCCCATTCGCAAGGTCCCCCGATTATTTCCACCAATCGCACCATACCAAAGTCCTTTATATAATCAGGTGATCGCTCCAGATGATAAACGTGCATCTCCAGCAAGCCCAATCCATTAGCTTGTTTGTTTTTGTAGGAAGTTAAATCTGCGCGCATAATTAAAATCTGCCCATGCCCTACAGGATTGATGTAATCTCCGGAAGAAGAGAAGGCATCCTGCCAGCCATTAAAGTTGTAGCCGGTAAAACGTTTGTCAATCGTAACATCCTGAATAACCGGTACATGCTCGTTCAGCTCTCCGGGTTTTGGTATTTCCGGGTGATAGGCCAGGGGCAGGCCCAAATCTTTTTCTACCATTTCATTTTTTACCACTTCAACTTTGATATAGTCAATGAGCACTTCATATTTTTCCAATCCCCAGTCCATCATGGCCAGCTGTACATAAATATTATCTCCTTTTTGAACATCAAATGCCTCAGTAGTCATGCTGATGACATGCCAGTCTGATGTATCCGGAATATAGAATTCCTTCAGGTTTCCATGAAAATCAGTGGTCCGTTGATGATTAAAGTGTAAATTCACCCTCCTTGGTGCATGGCTGACCTTAATTCTGGCTTCAACCCGGAGTTCATTTTCTGGTTTTATAAGCTTATTCAAATCTATTTTTTCTACCGGTCTTCTTATGATAGCCCACCAGATGTTTAAGCTGTCATGTGTAGCATCAACATGAAACGCAGCATGCTCCGGTCCCTGTACAAAGGTTGATGTTGCATAACCATCGCCTGTATAGGTAGTCCATGCCTGATCCAACGCTTGTTTGTTAAAATGATCAATAAACTGGGCCTTAACGCCCTGAAGCATGCAAAAAAACAGTAATACCTGGAGCAAGGTTTGTCGAACAAAAAAAGGAACAGATAGATTCATAATTTTTGCGTTAGCTTTTAGATACTGTTAAAACCATGTTCGTATTTCCATGAACAATTTAAAATTATTTTTTCATTAAAGGTAAAAAGTCCGGATTATGTGGCCGAATGTGACATCATAAAAAATCTTCCCTGATGGGACTAAAACTATCAATGATGCGTACCCTTTTGGTTAAAGTCTGTATAGTATGTTTCACATTCGAGGGGACCAGAAAGATATCCCCCGCTTTCAAATGGTGCTTTTCTTCTCCTATAAAAACATGCAATTCACCTTCAGCGATATAGGATATCTGTTCGTGTGGATGGGAGTGGGGCGGTTCAGGCTCATCCATAGGACCGTCTGTAAAGTCAACAATGGCAGTCATCAGGTTATTCAGGTGGGCATGTTTTCGTTCAACCCCTGTCTTTATCACTTCAGGTTTTGTATTGGAATCAATAAATACAGCCATTTTATTTTTTGATTTAAATATAATAAAATATAGGTGGTACAAAAAACGATCAGTGTTGATTATGCCTGAATTTTTTAATTTTAAGCTATTAAAGCTAACCTAAACGATGTTATCCATGAAAAAGCAGAATGTTTCTGCTAAAGTTAAAGTATAGGCCAACGAGGGTGCATCAACAGGTTTCATTGCTCCGGCCTGGTTTGAAACCGGGTTATGGCATGCAGCAGATTGGCAGGCAAAATGGATTTCAGGAGAAATTACTGTATATTCACAATAAAATACTCAGGATGGCTGATGCATTAAAATCGCTCTTTTTCACAAAAAATAGTATGGAACATTTGGGCAGGCTCATAGCTTCTGTTGAACCTGGCTTTAATGATGAAAAGTTTCTGTTTCTTGTCTTTGATGATCAATGGGAAAACAAAGAGTTAAAAGAAAGGATGCGCCATGTAACCTTATCCCTTCATGAGCTTCTTCCGGATGATTATGAAAAAGCCATTCATATTTTGATGCAGGTAGCTCCTTCAGTTACTGGTTTTGATGCCATGGTATTCCCGGATTATGTTGAAGTATTTGGATTGAAACATTGGGATCTTTCTTTTCAGGCATTCGAATTATTCACTCAATCATGCAGTTCAGAATTTGGGGTACGGCCTTTTATAAAAAGCGATCCAAAACGGGCCATGGAGTATTTTTACCAATGGAGCAAAAGTGATAATGAACATGTGCGACGGCTGGCTAGTGAAGGCTGTCGTCCTATGCTTCCCTGGGCCATGGCAATACCGGCCTTTAAAAAAGACCCAACACCAGTTTTACCCATATTACACCAACTCAATAATGATCCATCCCCCTATGTCAGAAAAAGTGTGGCAAACAACCTGAACGATATTTCAAAACTTCATCCTGAACTGGTACTGGAAACCTGCAAGCGCTGGAAAGGAAAATCACAAAAAACCGACTGGATTATCAAACATGCCTGCCGGACCATGTTAAAAGCCGGAATCTCCGATATTATGGAGTTTTTTGGCTTTGGCAACCCCGCTATATTTAATGTTGACATGTTGAGCCTTAATCCTGAGCGATTAAAAATTGGAGAGGAGCTACAATTCAGTTTTGTTTTAAACAACCAGGCTGATAGCCGGAAAAAAGTCAGGCTGGAATATATCCTTCATTTCAAAACAAAAAACGGGAAATTTTCACCAAAGGTTTTTCAAATAAAAGAGACCATAGCAGAACCTGGTGAGATGACTATTTTGAAAAAGCACTCCTTCAAATTGCAAACCACTCGTAAGCTGTATCCAGGGGAGCACCTGTTGGAAGTAAAGGTTAACGGGGTTGTGAAAAAGCAGGGAACGTTTCAACTGCTATAAAGAAATCTGTCGCAACATGAATAACGCTTGAACGGGAAAGGCTTGTTGCGACAGATTTGTAGCCATATTATTGCATCGCTTTATTGAATTACACCATCTGAAGCCATACTTGCTGTAATTTCATCAGCATAGCTTTCAGAAAATCGTTCAAAATAAGCCGGGTCATAGATTTTAGATTGACCAGACCATACCAGCTCTTCGGTTTGGGCATCATAAAGGTTTGTTTCAATATAATAATTGTTGTTTTCTGTGTAGTAGTCAGGGGTGGCAAATTTTGGATACCAATGATCGTAATAGGCCCAGAAGTGGCCATAATAAGGGTGAGTGGGGTATGGGGCATAGGGATAACCACCAGGTTCATACCTTGTCTCAGTCTCCCCGGCTACAAGGGCAATCGTTAAGATGCCATCGGTACCTTCCTCGTTTACCCTGTTTAATATTACTGCTTTCTGGTTTTCATCCTCGATGAATCCCGGTGGTAAAACATTTACACTTGTCTGTACCGAAGCACCAATATTTTCAAGGCTTTGCTTCAAGTCTTCCTCAACAGTAGTTCTTAAACTCATGCGATCCGTCAATGCAGCAACAACAAGATCATCATACGCTTTATCTGTATCTTTTTGCCATGTGCCGGTAACAACAGTTCCCTGCTTGCATGACGAAATCACAATGGATACAATAAGTGTAATTGAAATGTATAATCCAATATGTTTTAAGCTTTTCATAATTCTGGGAATTTATTATACCAACGTAAAATATTAGGTTCAATTTCATGCCAAAAACAGGTTAAAAAGCAGTGAATTTTTGATTATTCTATTGTTATTTAGTGATTTATGTGTATCTGACAACAGGATGTTATTTTTTGCTGTTTTTCCGGAAACCGGTGTTATTGGAATTAATTCAACATGTTGGGCAATTATTTTTACACTGTTGATTTTGATACTAAATCAAATTCAATTTGATGCATTAAACTTTTCGCTGAATATTTTTTTAGATATTTACAAAATATTATAAAAACTTAAGATTCATATCATGAAACGAAGATTGATAATTCCTTTGATTCTGTCAATATTCACAATTTTTTCATTAAATGCACAGCTTACGTTACTTGAACAAAAGCTGTATGAACTGCCCGATGTGATTTTTGAAAAAATAGAAGCACCTGAAGGGTATCAGGAAGCTTATAATTTATTGGTACGGCAACCCCTGGATCATGAGCATCCGTCAAAAGGATATTTCTACCAACGGGTGTATTTATCCCATAAGGGTTTTGAACGTCCTACGGTGATGATTACTGAAGGATACAGCCGCGGGCGTAACGGAATTTATGAATTAACAGGATTATTAGGGGCAAACCAGGTAATGGTTGAACACCGGTACTTCGGCGGTAGTATTCCTGATTCGTTGGATTATAATTACCTTAACCTTGAGCAGGCTACTGCCGATCTTCATTATATCAACCAACTGATGCGCATGCTATATTCGGGCAAATGGATTAGTACCGGCATAAGTAAAGGCGGGCAAACAACCATTTATTACCGCTACTTTTATCCCGAAGATGTTGATGTAAGTGTGCCTTATGTTGCCCCGCTAAATCTTTCCCTTGAAGATGAACGCATTTATCATTTTTTGGATACAGTTGGTACAAAAGAGTGCAGGGAAGCTATTTACAATGTGCAAAAACGCATGCTTGAAAACCGTGAAGAAATCTTACCCATGCTGGAATGGTACGTGATGGGTGCTGACCTTACATTTACTTATTTAACCTTTGAGCAGGCCTTTGAATATGCAGTGTTGGAGTACCCGTTTTCATTCTGGCAGTGGGGGGCCGATTGCAAAGAAATTCCTGATGGATCGGCAGATTTAAAAACGCTGGTTAAGCATTTCCTGGCTGTTTCAGGGATGGATTTCTTTTCTGATCAATCCATGGAAGCCTATGCATCACATTATTATCAGGCTGCCAGCCAAATGGGATATTATGGTTACGAAATTGATGGGCTCAAAGGATTGATTCAGGCCCTGCCAACGTCACACAATCCTCTGGCTATTTTTGTACCAGATAAAATGGAAGTACCTTTTAATGATGCACTAGCAAAAAAAGTACATGAATGGGTAAAGACCGAAGGCAATAATTTTATTTATATCTATGGAAATTCTGATACCTGGTCGGCAACGGCCGTGATGCCATCAGATGAGGTTAATTCCAAATGGTTTTTCCTCGAAGGAAAAGATCATGGTGCTGCGCGTATTGGAAACATGACCACAGAGCAAAAAGCCGAGCTTAAATCAACGCTGGAGAAATGGCTGGAGATGGAGTTGGAGTAGAATGAAGAGGTGAAAGCTCAAAGCTCAAGGCTGAAAGGTGAAAGGTGAAAGCTGTCAGCCATGCAATTTAACGAAAGAGGGCTGTAAGTCCGACAGGTAACAGCCCAGGGTA
>CAZZBU010000041.1:0-6682 GCA_964652315.1 uncultured Bacteroidales bacterium | reverse complement strand
GCCATGCAATTTAACGAAAGAGGGCTGTAAGTCCGACAGGTAACAGCCCAGGGTATAGCGTTGCTGCCGAAGGCAGTGAAGCGACACCCTGGGTTAACAGAGAACGTCAGATTGTTCCGTCGCGAAGGGACTTTCTTCAAAGTTACTGCGTAACCCGCCGACGGTTTGATTGCTGGTAGCTCGAAGCTTGCCAGTTGACACCGTTTTTGCTGCAATATGGCAGGTAGATAGTGAAGAATGATTCTTTTGTTTGTTATTGTAAATTTATTCTAACAGATATATGAACTTAAGCGACTGGATTGGATTTATTGGTGTTTTCCAGATTTTACTGGCCTATTTTTTAAATGTGGCTGGTAAAGTGACACCTAATGATATATCTTTTAAGCTGTTGAATTTTTTTGGAGCCGGTATGGCACTCGTGGCTTCGGTTATGATTAACTATGTGCCCTTTATCATTCTGGAAGCAGCCTGGACCGGAGTATCCTTGTATTCCTTGATATTTCGCAAAAAAATAATTAAGAAAGCCTAAACCAAATTATCCCTGTTTTTTGTGATAAATAACAACCTTTTTTGTACAATGCTGTTTTTTAGGGGGTTAATGTTTATTAAGCTGGTTTAATTCAATAGATGTCAATTATTGAGGGATTGTTTGTATCTTTGTCAAAAAAAGTAGGATAACCTACCCCCATGATCTTCAAAATGTATCTTCCCGGGATGGACCCGGAATATATCATGAGAAATTCTGGCACAGGAAGTTGTTAATCACACATGAACATCGATATTTTCAAAAATCCCCATGTTTATAGTACTTGAAATGTTAAGCATATATTTTGAGGGCCCGGTGTGTAGCAGAAAGGGTTGTGCCATTGGTTATAGCCATGTGTTATTCTAAAAAAAATAATAGTATAAAATTAACAAGAAGTCAGTAGAGTGGATGATGCACTGTTGTGTAGAATCTGACAGGCATTCGCTCAATGAAAATTAAATTTAGCAGAAATGAAATTCAAAGAATTAGGAATTATAGAACCAATATTAAAATCGTTGCACGAAGAACAATATACCGAACCCACCTCCATTCAGGAACAGGCCATACCAATAATGCTGGAAAGAAAGGATGTGTTAGGAAGTGCTCAAACCGGGACCGGGAAAACTGCAGCATTTGCCATCCCTATACTACAACACCTGCACCTTGAGCAGGAAAATAACAGGAAAAAGCAAGTTAATGCGCTTATAATTACCCCCACAAGAGAATTAGCCATCCAAATAGGAGAAAGTTTTACCACGTATGGACGATATACATCAATTAAAAATGCCGTGGTGTTCGGAGGGGTAAATCAGCGCTCACAAACAGATGCCTTGCGGAAAGGAGTGGATGTTCTCGTAGCTACTCCCGGCCGGTTACTTGATCTGATGGATCAGGGATTCATCAGTTTGCAGCATATTAAGTATTTTGTGCTTGATGAGGCTGATCGCATGCTCGACATGGGATTTATTCACGACATAAATAAAATAATCTCAAAGCTGCCCATCAAAAGGCAATCCATGTTTTTCTCAGCCACCATGCCTGAGAACATTGTAAAACTTTCCCGGAAAATCTTAAATAGCCCCAAAAAGGTTGAAGTCAGCCCGGTTTCTTCTACTGCCGATACTATTCAGCAACACGTCTACTATACAAATAAATCAACGAAAAAAGATTTGTTGTCACATATTTTAAAAGACAAAAATATTGACCAGGTATTGTTGTTTTCAAAAACGAAGCACGGGGCAGACAGGATATCACGTAATCTTAAAAAAGAAAAAATATCCACTGCTGCTATTCATGGTGATAAATCTCAGAACCAGCGACAAAAAGCATTAAATCAGTTTAAAAACGGGAATTTAAGGGTATTGGTGGCCACTGATATTGCTGCCCGCGGCATTGACATTGATAAGTTGAAATATGTAATCAATTATGATATACCCAATATCCCTGAAACCTATGTGCACCGGATTGGCCGTTCAGGAAGGGCAGGAGAGGCCGGTACAGCTATTTCTATATGTGAACCTGAAGAAAATATGTTTATACGGGATATTGAAAATCTCATAAATAAACCCATTCCCTTTGTGAAGGAAAATCCATTCCCCCAAACTGAAAAACCCATGACCAATCAGGAAAAGAAGGAATTCGAAAAAGAAAAACAGCTTAGAAAGCAGGAGTTTTTTGCCAACCGCAATAAAAATCAAGGAAGGCCACAATTTTCAAAGCCTAATAGGCGAAAGTAATTCGTAATCCATTGGCATGGCCGTCAGGTTTTGAGTGTCCTAAACCTAACAAGTTATGCTATTTCAAACTGGAGATTCAACACCGATGGAGCAGCCGTGAAATGGTTTTGTGATTCCCTGTTGTAACAAAAGGAATACTTATTTGATTTGAAACCACAATCAAATTCGGAGAAGCCTCTGTTGAAAGGTATCGTAAAAGCACAGGCTATTGCCGGCGTCGGCTGCGATACCAGAAAAGTTCGGTTTTTAAATTGTTGAACTTCAACCGCAAAAATATGATTCGTACCATGTTTTTATAAACAATTCCCGGGTGCCTACCTGACAATGAAAGGGGTACTTAGCTTTCCATCTGCTGTTACCAGGTAAATTACATATTGCCCGGCTGGGAGTACCAGGTTCATGGTTTTCAAGGGTTCAAAAGAATGTACTTGGTTGTTTATAAGCATCTTTCCTTGTAGATCGGCTATGATTATTTGCCGGTAAGGCACCGAAGATTTTATCGTAACCCTGTTCGTAACCGGGTTTGGATAAATGCTAAATTGTTTTTTAGTATTTTGCTCTGCGATGCCGGAAGAAAAATCCTTCAAGGTATATGAAAAGGCCGAAACAGGAGCGTTGTCAAACCCTTCAAGTCCAAAACCATCATAAGTTAGCGTAATATTTTGTGCTGTTGCAGCAATGGGATTATCCAATGTCAGGATCACATTTTTTTTATCCCGGTAACTTAAGGAAACGTTTGCAATGCTATGGGTTTCATTATCCACGGACAGGTTAAAATGCCGTTCCGCGTCCCTGATGGTTTTTAGCTCTTTGTTGAAAACAAGGTATATGTTGTCGAATGACTCATTGATTATTGCCGTATCAATCATCACCCTTGGTATGCTGTCCCCGAGCTGGAAATTAAGCCAGTTCAGGTTAAATTCACCGGCAACCGCATATACCCTTAAATATTGATTTCCGGCATCCAGGTTGGTTAAGGAGTATATTGTATTCCAATTGTTCCAGCTTCCGGTATTTGGAAAATCCATGGTATCTTGGTCAAATGAACTTATACCGGGTGTTTGCAGGATGATGCCTGTACCGATGTATGGCGATGTCATCCGGGCTGAAAGGGTATAAGTTCCGGATTCTTTAATGTTTACTGCAAAATCAAAATAATCCCCTCCATCAACATATCCGGCTACGTATCCACCTGCTGTATCAGTTGCATTGATAATAGCTGCCCTGTTATTGATAACAGCACTCTCTGCCTCAATTTTTCCGGGTATATGCTGATAATTGGGTGATGGTAAATTATTCGTGATTGCCTTATCAGTAAAATCCGATAGTATTCCCCCGTCGATAGCAGAAATTTCACCTCCGGCATAGGTTACAAACACCGTGTCTCCATGGCGAATTGGGATGTCGGTCAGGATGGATAAGGTCGATTGGCTAAACGTAATTTCTTGAACCTGATAAATAGCACCGTTCACCTTTACTGCAAAGTATGCTTCCTGTCCGGATTGGGCCTGCAAGGTTTTATTAAATTCTAATGCAACGGATAGTCCTCCGTTCTGTATGGTACTGGAAACAATGGTCAGAGGCATACCCGGAGCATTATTTTTTACTTGGAAACCGGTAACAGGTGCTAACCTGCCTCCATCAAAAGAGGACAGGCTGGAACCTGAATAATTCAATGCAATATGATACTCAGCATACAGGGTTTGTTTAGGTTGCAAAACCAGCGTGAAAGGATCGTTATCTTTGTTTGAAACCGATGTAATATCAATTGATTCAGGGTTTTCGGCACCGGTTGAAATGCTGAAGAATTTGTAAGAGCTATCCGGTACTTCCATGGGCTTATTGAATGTTGCTTCAATAGTAGTACCTTCCATGTTGGTTTCGGCAAAAACCAACCGCGGGGCTGAACCGGGTAGCAGGTTGTCTACAAGTTTGTTTTCAAAAGGTTTAAGGTAAGCACTGTCATTGGTATACAGATTTCCTTCCTGATAGGAGATGGTAACCAGGTCCGCAGAATCCACCGGGTTTTCAATCTGTATAATCATCCATGTAGAATCGCTTTCATTGATGGTATAGTTGGTAATGTTGATGGGCGTGTGGTTTACGTTGACGGTCAGCCCGCTGACCGATTCTTCGGGAAGGTTTACCGGAACAGTAAGTTGTAATTGCACAACAGAGGGTTCTTCCAGCTTAGCAGACCGGAATGCTGAAATATCTTTTGATATGAATTGTAGTGATTTTAACCTGAGCAGTTCTGTGTCCGAACCACCTTTAAAATGCAGATACACATCATGCCGGCCTGTAATCTGTTTCACTCTGCTTGTGAAGGTTTGATAATTGTTCCAACCGCCGGTGTTTTCTATGCTGCATTCACCAATTTTCGTGCCTGTACCAATAGAATCAACCCAGATTTCAACCCTGCCTCCATCACTGGCTGAAGCTGCTTCAATCACTGCCTCAGCCGGGAGTTTAGTATATTCCATATTCCCAAATTCAACACCGGGATAAAGTACCCAGTCCTGATCATGGATGCCTCCCCGGACAAAATTTTCATCGCCGGTTTCCACCAACGAAGTACCCAGTTGGTTCGCAGGGCTGTGTGCCATAATGGGAGAATATGCATCGCGATAGATATATAAATCAAAATCGGCTGCTTTGTTTTCAGCATAGATACCCTGCCGGTTTCCAAGCCATCCATTGTAATCCGGTTGGTTTTCATCCATGGCAGATACATCTATGGGGTTCCCCACCTGTGTCCATTCCATACCATCAGCACTGAAATATCCTGTAAGTATATGGTTCGATCGCACTATTCTCAACCAAACAGTATTGCCTGCCGTGTTTTCAGTTTCGTATTGTATCCCCTGAAATTTAAAACGGATCACTTTCCGGGTACCATTATATCCGCTATGCAGGCGCGCATCAATGTTTTGTTCGCCTTCCAGTCCGTTTGTTATCCGCAATCCGGCTTCCTCGTTTTTTTCTGTAGGTTCGAAATCAACCCTGGTCAGCAATGCATAAGCATGTTCAGCATCGTTTTTCACCAGTGATTTCAACCGGTTTCCGGGTTTCATGCGGAACCAGCCCGGTCGATCACTTAGTGAATACATGCTGGCGGGTGTTCGTCCAAAAAATTCCCAGCCGGCATGCAATTCAGCTGATTCAAAAAAATCTGATTTGGGCACCATCCAGGGGATACCGCTGCTGGGTAAATCAGGTGCTGGTAACGGACGATTCACCGGCCATTGCACGGTAGGTTTGCCGTTCTCATCCCAGTAAACCTGGCTCAACAGGCCCTGCCGGCCTCCCTGTCCCTGCCATTCGTTGGTGTTCCAGTCCGACTGCCAGGAGTGCAAAATGGTCCACCAGGTGCCATCCTCAAGCTCCACGGGATAGGACATGTGGTTCGGCCCATAAAACAGGGAGTTGCTGCGATCTGAATAATTAAACACGCTGCCCATAAATTCCCAGGCGGATTCATCTTCGGTAAGGGTTTGGGTTCGGTAGACATACTGCCCGCCGGCTGCATTCTCTGCGATAAAGTAATAGTAATAACCATCTTTTTTACACATTACAGGACCTTCAGCCCAACCCAGCGGATAATCCGGTGCCGGGTTCATCCACCCAAGATCTATTTTTTCGCCGGTGCATTGACCATCGGCCCTCAGCTTAAATATTTGGTTGTTTTGTTGCCCGGGTTTAGCTAAAAGATAGGCCGTGCCATCATCATCCACAAAAATGGAATTGTCTCTTCCAAACCCTTCTGTTGCCGAAGGAGGAGGGATTAAACGCACCGGTTCGCTCCATGGTCCGAATGGACTTTCGGCTTTTACGAACCACATATCGCTCTTTAAACCAAAATACTCCCAGAAATACCCGGCAAAATATTCAATGGAACCGCCCCAGATACCGCAAGCCTGACAATCATCCAACTCACTCCAGCCCGGATCAATGGGTTTGCTTGATACTTCCCAGTGTACTAAGTCTGTTGAATGGTAAATTTTTGGTGTTGTGTTAAATGAGGAGCGGGTAGTGAAAAAATGGTCTCCCCATTTAAATAAGGTAGGATCCGGATGATCACCCGGGATGACCGGGTTCATATATGTTTCAAAGGAGGGTGATTGAGCAAACCCTGTAACTGCCAGTAATAGGAAAGGAATGAACCGCGTAAATTTAAATAGCATAAATAATGTATTTTTTTTGTCCGTTTCAATCGATGTTACTACACCAAAAAAACGAATTATTACGAATATGAAATATAATAAATGCTGCAAAGACTATAAGATATTCCTCAAAACTTTTTGAGGTGCATAAAAACCCTCAATTTAGCTTGTAGGATAATCTAATTAAAAAATGAAAATTTTACCTCATAAAGGTACTAAAGCGCTGAAATATCTTACCGGTGAAATTGAATCAGGTG